>CADBOC010000263.1 GCA_902796175.1 Oscillospiraceae bacterium
CGAATGGCTTCTTCGGTCGTAAGCGGATAGAAGCATGCCGATGAAACGCCCAACGATCGCATAACGGAACTCCTTTCATTTTTTTGGAAAATATTGCTCCTTGATTCCCCGGGGATCGCAATATATAATCATTATACAGAAACGGGGGAATAAATTCAATGCGTATTTTCATAAAAATCTGCAGCGGCGTCCATACATTGATCCGGAGCTTTGAAACCGTCAGTCTTTGCATACTCGATCTGGGGCTTGTCGCGTGCGCCGCGTCGCTGACAGCCGCGATCGCGATCCCTTCTTTTATGGAGGATCCCGCAACAGCCGCGTATTGGAGCCGCGAGTGTTTTTACCTGGCAAAGGAAATGCTCGGCGCGACCGCTGTCTCCGCGCTGCTGTTTGAAGATCTGCTTATGCTGCTGCGGATGAAAAAGAACATACCGTCTTCAAAACCGTGAAAAAAAACGGCCGGGCTCTTGCAAGGAGCCCGGCTTTTATGTTATTATAAACGAAATAGCGGATGATTATCGGAAAGGCTGCCAAATGACATGCTCGGAATGAAACTTGCAATCGACTTCGGCTCCGCGGAGCTGACGATCCTTGCGGAAAACAAAGCGACCGTACTGCGCGAACCAAGCGTTATGATCTACGATTCTTTCACCGATACGCCGATCGCAATGGGGGAGGAAGCGCTCGCCATGCGCGGCAGACTGCCCCCGACGATGAAGGAAGTGATCCCGATCAAAGACGGCAGCGTGTATGATTTTGACGCGGCGCTCAGAATGCTGCAAAATCATATCAGCAGGATCTGCCAGGGCAAGCTGCTTAAGCCCGGCGTATTGATGGCGGTTCCGGATTCCGTGAATGAGATCGAGCGAAAGACCCTGATCGACGTTGTAACGCGCGCCGGGGCGGGACGTGCGTGCTTTATCCCCGAATCGCTCGCGGCCGCCGCCGGCGCGGGCGTTCGGAAAAGCGAGGCGGAGGGCATCCTTGTCTGCGACGCAGGCGGCGGCATCACGGAATGCGCCGTGATCAGCATGTGGCATGTGGCGGCCTCCCATTCCGTCAAAGTCGGGGGAAACGATCTGAGCAACGCGATCAGGGATTATATTCTGCATGAATACAATCTTGTGATCGGAGAAGACGCGGCCGAAGAGATTAAGCTGAACGTAGGTTCCGCGATCTACCGTACAGAAGAGATCGCGGTGATCGTATGCGGAAAGAATCCCGAAACAGGGCTGCCGCAGTTTTTCGAGATCACCTCAACAGAGGTTTACTGGATCCTGAAATCGTATATGGAAGAGATCCTGGGCTGTGTCCGCTCCGTACTCGAAACGATCCCGGTGGAGCTTCTCTCCGATGTGATGCAGCGCGGCATCCTGCTTTGCGGCGGAACCGCGAATCTGTTCGGGATCGACCGTTATATCGAATGGAATACAGGGATCCCCACGCACAGAGCCGCTTCTCCCGAAGAATGCGCCGTGCAGGGACTTGGCATATTCATGAACGAAGAACGTTTTTTGAAGAAAAACGGATACCAGTTCATATCCTCAGAAGAGGAGGAAACAGCCTGAAATGCCAGACGCAAAAGAACTGGAACAATTGAACGGCGTTGTAGAAAGCGTTGTGTTTCACAACGAAACAAACGGATTTTCGGTGCTGACCGTTAACGCGGAAGGAGAACTCATCTCCTGCGTCGGCTGTATCACAGATGCCTGCCCGGGCGAAGAGCTCACAATGGAGGGACGCTGGGATCAGCATGCCGTGTTCGGAAGGCAGTTCCGTTTTCAGAGCTGCAGAAGAAGCATGCCCGATACAACGGGTAAGCTTTATCGCTATCTCGCCTCCGGCGCCGTTAAGGGCATCGGTCCGAAAACAGCCATGCGTATCATAGAGAGATTCGGCGACAGGGCTTTTGACGTACTTGAGTCAGAACCCGAAAAGCTTGCCGTGATCAAGGGCATATCAAAACAGCGCGCGCTTGAGCTTTCCGCCGCTTTCAAGCAGCAGTTTGTGCTGCGTCAGGTCATGCTGCAGCTTGAGGGCTTCGGCATATCCCCGCTGGAATGCACCAGGATCATAAAAGCGTTCGGCGCAAACGCGATGGAAACGATACGGGATAACCCGTATTCGCTGTGCTCCGCTCTGCGCGGTTTTGGCTTTGACCGCGCGGAAAAGCTTTGCGCGGATATGGATCTGCGGCCGGCTCCGCTTTATCGGAACCGGGCCGGGCTTCTCTATATCATCGAACACAACCTGTACGCAAACGGCCATACCTGCATCCCCTTCGCAAAGATCGAAGAACCCGCAAAAAATCTGCTTGGCATTGAAAAAGAAGAAGTCCGCGGGGCTGTAGACGACCTGATCTCTGTAAAGCAGATCGTTTCCATTCAGATGAACGGGGAAGAATTTCTCTTTCTTGCCTCCGTTTATAACGCAGAGCATTCCATTGCCGAAAAGCTGAACGAGATCCTTCGCTTTCCGAACGGAAGGATCCGCCTGTCTCCGGATGAGATCGGAACGGTGGAAGAAGAGATCGGCCTGCTGTTTGCCGACAGGCAAAAGGAAGCGATCCAAACGCTTGCGGATTCCGGCATGCTGATCCTGACGGGAGGCCCCGGAACCGGCAAAACAACGACCGTACAGGGCGTGATCCGGATCCTTGAAAGGCACAGGATCCGGATACTGCTGTGCGCTCCCACCGGCATGGCGGCAAGAAGGCTGAGCGAAGTGACCGGCAGAGAGGCAAAAACCATCCACCGCATGCTCGAGGTGGAATGGGACGACGACGACCGTTCCGTTTTCAGAAAAAACAAACTCGATCCCCTTGACTGCGGCGCCCTGATCGTTGACGAGATGAGCATGGTAGACGTGGAGCTTTTTTCGGCGCTGCTGGATGCGCTGCCTGCGGGGTGCAAGCTGATCCTCATCGGAGATTCCGACCAGCTGCCGAGCGTCGGTCCCGGCAACGTGCTCGGCGACCTGATCGCATCCGGCAGGCTGCCCGTGATAAGATTGAACGCGATATTCCGACAGGCGCAGAAAAGCATGATCGTGGTAAACGCCCACCGCATTATAGAAGGGCAGTATCCGATCCTTGAAAGAAAAGACGCCGATTTCTTTTTCATGAAACGCGAAACGCCCGCCGCCGCCGCGCAGACCGTATCGGATCTGATCACGAAACGGCTGCCGGAGGCTTACGGTTTTTCGCCCGTCCGTGATATCCAGATCCTTTGTCCTTCTAAAAAAGGGGACTGCGGAACGGTCAACATCAACAGAATGCTGCAGGCGGCGCTCAATCCGCGCGACGGAAAAAAAGGCGAGCTTTCCACCCCCGGCGGCAGAGTATTCAGGGAGGGCGACCGCGTGATGCAGATCAGAAACAATTATGAAATTGAATGGACGCGGGACAGCGAGATCGGAACGGGGATCTTCAACGGGGATACCGGCGTGATCGAAAAGATCAATTTCGCCGCCGGTGAAATGCGCATCCGCTTTGACGACCGCCTTGCGGATTACCCCGCCGACAACCTTTCTGAGCTGGAACTCGCTTACAGCGTTACGGTTCACAAAAGCCAGGGGAACGAATATCCCGCTGTGATCCTCCCGCTGATCGATACGCCTCCCATGCTGATGTACAGAAATCTGCTTTACACAGCCGTTACAAGGGCAAAAAAACTTCTTATTCTTGTAGGCAGTGAGGATAAGATCCGCAGAATGACGGAAAACAACCGTTTGAACCGCCGGTACTCCGCTCTGAAAGAGTTTTTGGCGCAATAGTATTTACTTTTTTTTGTAAAATGCTATAATACTGTTTATCTCACAATACACGCGCGGAGCTCATCCGCGCTGAAAGGACCGGTTAATGAAAATGAGAAAGGAACTGGATAAGCTCTACGACCCGAATGCGGTGGAATCGCGTATATATCAGTTCTGGCTGGACGGCCGCTATTTTCACGCCAGGCGTGAGGCCGATAAGCCGACCTATACCATTGTGATACCGCCGCCGAATATCACGGGGCAGCTCCACATGGGCCACGCGCTCGACAATACCCTGCAGGATATCCTGATCCGATACAAACGCGCGAACGGTTTTGATACCCTGTGGGTACCGGGAACAGATCATGCCTCGATCGCGACAGAGGCGAAGATCGTAGCCGAAATGCGAAAAGAGGGGATCACAAAAGAGGCCCTCGGCAGGGACGGTTTTTTGGAACGCGCCTGGGAATGGAAGCGCAAATACGGGGGCACCATCATCACACAGCTCAAGAAAATGGGCTCCTCCTGCGACTGGGACAGAGAGCGTTTTACCCTGGATGAGGGATGCTCAAAAGCCGTTAAAGAGGTGTTTGTGCGTCTGTATGAACAGGGGCTGATCTACCGCGGCAACCGTATGGTGAACTGGTGCACAAAATGCGGCACCTCCATCTCGGACGCGGAGGTGGAATACGGCGAGCAGGATTCCCATTTTTGGCATCTGCTCTATACCGTAAAAGAAACAGGCGAACAACTGGAGCTCGCAACGACCCGCCCCGAGACCATGCTTGGGGATACCGCCGTTGCCATCAATCCTGAGGACGAACGGTATAAGCATCTGCACGGCTGCCATGTGATCCTGCCGCTGCTCGGCAAAGAAATACCGATCGTCTGCGACGAACACGCGGATATGACGAAGGGTACGGGCGTTGTCAAGATCACCCCTGCGCACGACCCGAACGATTTCGAAGTCGGCGCGCGGCACAGCCTGCCCATCGTGCGCACATTTACCTACGACGGACGTCTTACCGGCACCGAAGACAAGGCCGAAGCGGACGCGCTCTTCGCCGCGGGGCTCGCGACGGAAAACGAACCTGAGGTGCTCGACTGCGGAAAATACGCCGGTCTTACGACCGCCGAAGCGAGAAAAGCGATCGTGGCGGATCTTGAAGCCGGCGGATACATCAAGTATGTTGAACCGCTCAAGCATGAGGTCGGCGCCTGCTACCGCTGCGGCACCAGCATTGAGCCGATGGTCTCAAAGCAGTGGTTCGTACGCATGGAGCCCCTTGCGAAGCCCGCGATCGAAGCGGTGGAAAAAGGCGAGATCCGCTTTGTGCCTGACCGCTTCGCCAAAAACTATCTGAACTGGATGCGCGGCACCAGAGACTGGTGCATCTCCCGCCAGCTCTGGTGGGGGCACCAGATCCCCGCCTGGTACTGCGACGGCTGCGGTCATACGGTCGTCGCAAAGGAGGCGCCTGCGTGCTGCCCGAAGTGCGGCGGCAAAAAGCTCACGCAGGATCCCGATACGCTCGACACATGGTTCTCTTCAGCCCTCTGGCCTTTCTCAACGCTCGGCTGGCCTGAAGACACAGAAGATCTGCGCCACTATTACCCCACAAACACGCTTGTGACCGGATATGATATCATCGGCTTCTGGGTCAGCAGAATGATCTTCTCAGGTCTTGCCTATACCGGCAAAGCCCCGTTTGACACGGTGCTCATCCACGGTCTTGTGCGCGATGCGCAGGGCAGAAAAATGTCAAAGTCGCTCGGCAACGGCATAGATCCGCTTGAGATCATCGAAAAATACGGGGCAGACGCGCTTCGCTTTACGCTTGCAAC
Organism: Oscillospiraceae bacterium; assembly: GCA_902796175.1. Lineage (GTDB taxonomy): Bacteria > Bacillota > Clostridia > Oscillospirales > Acutalibacteraceae > RUG806. The sequence continues at coordinate 5,599 of CADBOC010000263.1, forward strand.
AGGCAACAGCCCCGGAAACGATATGCGTTTTTCGGATGAACGCGTAGAAAAATCGAGAAACTTCGCAAATAAGCTCTGGAACGCTGCCAGGTTCATCCTTATGAACCTGCCGGAAGATGAGCCGGCCCCGCACCTTCCCGAAACGCTTGCGCTTGAAGACAAATGGATCCTTTCCCGTTATAACACGCTCGTTCGGGAGGTCACAGAGAATCTGGATAAGTATGAGCTCGGCGTCGCCGTGCAAAAGCTTTATGATTTCATCTGGGACGTTCTCTGCGACTGGTATATCGAGATCAGCAAGATCCGTCTTATGGATAAGGATCCCGCCGTCGGCGCGCCCGCGCGGGCCGTGCTGGTCTACGTCATGAGCAATACGCTGAAGCTATTGCACCCCTTTATGCCCTTCATTACGGAAGAGATCTGGCAGACGCTGCCGCATGAAGGGGAGAGCATCATGATCTCCCCCTGGCCGCAGTACCTGGATTCGCTCACGTTCCCGGCGCAGGAGGAGGAGATGGAGCGGATTATGGCGGCCGTTCGCGCCGTTCGCAACCGCCGCGCGGAAATGAACGTGCCTCCCTCAAAGAAAGCCCACCTTCATATCGTATGCGGAGCACCGGCTTATTACGCGGACAGCGAGCCGTATTTCATCCGTCTGGCGTCCGCTTCGGGTGTGACCGTCACATCGGAAGAAAGCCCTGAGGATGCGCAGGGAACGGTGAGCGTTGTTTCTCAGAACGCCACGATCTATATTCCGATCGCCCAGCTTGTCGATCTTGAGGCTGAACGCAAACGTATCGCCAAGGAGCTTGAGAACACAAAAAAAATGCTCGCGCAGATCGACGCAAAGCTCTCCAATCAGGGCTTTCTCGCAAAAGCGCCGCAGAAGATCGTAGACGAACAGAAGGCAAACCGTGAAAAGCTTGCCGAAAAAGCGGCGCTGCTTACCGCGCAGCTCGAAAAGCTGGCACAATGACGGAACTTGACGCGATCGCGTTTTATCACAGTCTGCTGAGATTCGGGATCAAACCGGGGCTTGAACGGATCGGGCTTCTCTGCAAAGAGCTCGGCGATCCGCAAAACGATCTGCGTTTTATCCACGTCGCGGGCACAAACGGAAAGGGGAGCACCTGCACCGAGATCGCCTCCGTTCTGACGAAAGCCGGCTTGAGAACGGGGCTCTATACGTCCCCTTACGTGATCTGCTTTCGGGAACGCATCCGCATCGACGGCGAGATGATACCGCCGCGGCGTCTGACGGAGGTAACCGGGATCATTAGCGAAGCGATCGGAACACTGAACCGCAACGGCGTATTTCCGACGGAATTCGAGGCGATCACAGCCGCGGCCTTTCTGTACTATAAGCAGGAGAGCTGCGACGCCGTCGTGCTTGAAACCGGGCTCGGAGGCAGATTTGACGCGACCAATATCATCCGGAATCCGCTTGTCACGGTCATCACATCCGTCTCAAAAGATCATACCCGCGTACTCGGCGATACGCTCGGTGCGATCGCATTTGAAAAATGCGGCATCATAAAACCGGGCGCGCCGGTGGTAACGCCCGTTTCTCAGGCCCCTGAGACAATGGATGTGATCCGACGCGTCTGTTCGGATCGGAACGCGCCGCTCCGAGCCGTTTCCGCCCCGCTGACGGAAAACTGTTTCTCAGACGCGGCCGGTTCTGTTGCGGATTTTAACGGGCTGACGGTACGCGTCCCGTTCCCGGGGGCGCATCAGATCGAAAACGCCGCGCTTGCCATGCAGACGATCCTGCTGCTCAGAGAAAAAGGTCTGCCGATCCCGGATGAAGCGATACGATCGGGATTCGCGGACGCCGCGATCCCGGCAAGGATCGAACGGTTCGGGGATCCGGCGGCCGTAATACTCGACGGCTGCCACAACGAAGGTTCCTCGAAAGCGTTAGCGGAATACCTCTCCGCTTTTTATCCCGGCGGCGGCCTGCTCGCCGTAATGGGGATCATGGCGGATAAGGATCAGGAAACCGTATTGAACAATCTGCTCCCTTTTTTCAAAAAAGTAATAACGGTAACGCCGTCCAATCCACGGGCGCTGTCGGCAAAGGATCTTGCCGAAGCCATTAAAAAACACGGCAAAATCGTGGAAATTGCCGAAGATCCGCGATTGGGTATTGACAAAGCTTTTTCGGAAATGTATGATTATAATGTGTGCGTTGTGTGCGGTTCTTTGTATCTTGCAGCAGACGTACGGGATTACATCATACAAAAAATCAAAAGGCAAGAAGAGAAATAAAGGGGAACTGATCTATGCAGATGTTGATAGATGCCGCTTTGATCACAAGGAAAGCCGCATCGCTCGATTATAATACGGACAGCGTAAACGCCTCCGGCAAGATCTGGCCGCGTGAGATCGTTCACAGTGAAAAAGGGATCCTCGCCGCCGGGCCAAGCCAGGGGAAACCGTATTACGCATTGGCCGACGCGCCCGCGAAGGGTACGGCCGAAAGCGCCGTAGATCTATTTAAATCCTGTGTTGCTGAGTTTTCTCCCGACGGATCCAACTATTCCGAAAAGATCGGCGGATTCTTCCGGGCGTTTTCGCAGGTTCTCGCCAAAACAGGCTATGAATCCAACGCCTGCAACCTCGCCGTGTTCGCAGGGTATGAGGATCGCATCTTCTGCGCGAAGAGCGGCAATTCCAGAATTTTCCGCTATGCTGACGGGGATTTCTTTGAGGTAAAACCGCAGCTGTTTCCGCACGAAGACGGTTTGAGCTCCTACGGCGTCAGCGTATACAACAACGTACGCCCCGGCGAGATCTATGTGCTCACGACCGGGCAGGTAGCCGAAGCCGTAACGGAATCTCTGCTGAAGGCGATCGTGAACAACGCGGGGGGCGACATCAAAAAGATCGTCTCCATGATCGTAAGCAACGCGCTGAAAAACGGATGCACGGACGCAGTCTCCGCGATCGTGCTGAAGGTTGCGGCAAACAACGGCCAGCAGGATGGAGCCGGCGCCGGAACTGAGTCTCAGCATACTGCCGCTCCTGCGGCGGCCGCCGCGGCCGCTCCCGCCGCGGCTTCAGCCGTACTGAGGGAAGTCCCTGAACAGCCTGAACCCGCCGCTGTTCCGGCGACGGAGGGAGAGCCGCGCGCCGCAGCGGACAGAAGCGGGTATTACGAGCCTTCGGAAGAAGAGATCGATGAAGAACGCGACGAGACCGACAAGATCATAAAATACAAGACCCGCAATAAATTCATCCGCGCGGCGATCATCGACATTGCGATCGTTGCCGTTGTGATCGTCGGTGTGATCGCGATCCTCTTCGCTAAGGGAGTGATCGGTCCGAACAAGTATTCGGATCCTGTAAAGGATGGCGTTAACGTTTCTGACAGTCTCGACGATCTCACGACCACAAAAAAAGCCGAGCAAACGACAAAGAAACAGGCAGAGACAACAACAGAAGCGACTACGGCCGCGCAGAATACGCAGGCTGCGCAAAACGGCGGCAGCACGCAGCGCACGACCGCGCGCGCCGCGAACGTAACGCCGACCAGGGCTCCTTCCACCACGCGTTCCTCCTATACGCCCGCGACAGAGCCGGATGAGCCGCATCCTGTAACAACGCCCGAGCCGCCGGCAACCGAGCCTCCGGCAAGCGAGCCGCCGGCTACCGAGCCGCCCGCCACCGAGACCCCGCGTACCGAAGCTCCCCCGCAGACATCGCCGCCTGCGCCGACGCTGCCGGATGATCCGGACGTATACGTTCCCAGCGAAGATAATTAAGCTGTTTGCTTTACAATTTCGGACGCAGACGGAGTTCTCCGTCTGCGTCTGTGAATATCAAAGAGGAGTTCCGTTATGAAAGATACAATCCGCGTCGCGGTGATCGGCTGCGGCAACATCGCCAACAGCGCCCACATCCCCGCGTATATCGCTTCCCCCCACGCAGAGATCAAGTATTTTTGCGACATCATTGAAGAAAAAGCCGTCGCCTGCGTCGAAAAATACGGCTGCGGAACGGCCGTAACCGATTACCGGACGATCCTTGACGATCCGGAGCTTGATGCTGTATCTGTCTGCACGCACAACGATATGCACTCTGTGATCGCCATCGATTTTATGCGGCACGGCAAGGACGTGCTGTGCGAAAAACCTGCAGCCAGGGTCCTGAGCGAAGCCGTGGAGATGGAGCGCGTGTCTCTTGAAACAGACAGGATCCTCTCGATCGGCGTATGCAACCGCTATTCGAACGCCGTGAATCAGATAAAGGCCCTGATCGACAGCGGCGCGCTCGGCGACGTCTACCATGTTTATGTTTCGTTCCGCGCCTACAGATCGATCCCCGGGATCGGCGGCGACTTTACAACAAAGGCCGTTTCCGGCGGCGGCGCTCTGATCGACTGGGGCGTGCATTATCTGGATCTGGTCGAATATGTATGCGGCGACCCGGAACCGATTACGGTATCGGGCGAAGCGTTCTGTGAACTCGGCCGGGATATGCAGAATTATGTATACACGCATATGTGGTCGGAAAACACAAAGGATCTCGGCGGCACATACGACGTGGATGATTCCGTTACCGGACTGATACGCACCAAAGGACCGACGATCACGTTCAACGGCGCCTGGGCGGAAAACATCGACGAACCCGGTACTTATATCGACTTTATCGGCACAAAAGGCGGGATCCGGCACGAATATCTGGGCGGATTTACGCTGTATACCGTACAGAACGGCATGCTTTGCAGAACGCAGCCATCCTTCCGTTCCAACGACATGCACAGGGATGAGGTCCTCGATTTTGCCGAATGCGTCCGCTCGCATACAAGAAACCGAAACGACATCGGCAAAGCCATTCTGACGTCGCGGATCATGCAGGCCGTTTACGATTCCTCTGAAGCGCACCGCGAGATCGTGTTTTAAGTTATGGTCATCATGGGGATCGACCCCGGATATGCGATCGTCGGCTACGGTGTGCTTGCGTATGAAAAAAACCGGTATCGCGTATTGGATTTCGGCGCCGTCACTACGGAAGCCGGCGTTCCGTTTGAACGCCGCCTTCAGATCATACACGAAGATCTGACCCTGCTGTTTCAACGGTATAAGCCGGACGCGATGTCCATTGAGAAGCTGTTTTTCAATACAAACAAAAAAACCGCCGTTGACGTTGCGCAGGCGCGCGGCGTGATCCTGTTGACCGCGCAGTGCTGCGGCGCGCGGGTTTTTGAGTATACGCCGCTTCAGGTCAAACAGAGCGTGGTCGGATACGGCAGAGCCGAAAAAAAACAGGTGCAGGAGATGACAAAGTATCTCCTGGGGCTCTCTGCCGTTCCGAAGCCGGATGATACGGCAGACGCGCTCGCGATGGCGATCTGCCATGCAAACTGCAGCGGTTCATCGCTTCTCCGTCAGTAATAATGAACCGCTGCGGCATTTCAGTCGGAAGGATCCGGCGGCTCGCAGTCGGATAAAGGGACGTTATCATTGTTTTATTCATTAACTGGGAAAGTCGTTTATTTTGATCAATATATGATCGCTGTAGATTGCGGCGGAGTTGCTTTCAGCTGCTCTTCGTCAATGGGGACGATCGGCGCCCTGCCCGCGATCGGACAGACAGTAACGCTTTATACGCATCTTTCCGTACGCGAAGACGGTATGGAGCTGTTCGGCTTTGCGACGAAACAGGAGCTTCAATACTTCAGGCTGCTCATCGGGGTGAACGGGGTCGGACCGAAGGCCGCTCTGTCTCTGCTTTCCGCGCATAAGCCCGAGGCGATCGCGCTGTTCGTTGCATCCGGCGACGCGAAAGCTCTGACAAAAGCGCCCGGCATCGGTACAAAGATCGCGCAGCGCATCATCATGGAGCTGAAAGACAAGCTCGGCGCCGAGCTGCCCGACCGGATGCCCGCAAAAACGGTTTCGGTCTCATCTGGCGCGGGCTTCGGCGGAAATATCGCGGAGGCTGTCTCCGCGCTTGCCGCGCTCGGCTTTTCGGCTGCGGACGCCGCAAAGGCGCTCCAGGACGCAGACCCTGCCCAGACGGTCGAAGATCTTGTCAGACTGGGTCTTCGCAGAATGTAGAAAGGACGGTGACGCACCTTGGCGATCAGCTCATACGATGAGGAAACCTACCGCCTTTCGAATCCAGGATTTGAAGAGGCCGACAGCGACATTGAGATATCGCTGCGTCCGAAAACGCTGGATGAATACATCGGGCAGCGAAAAGTAAAAGAAAACCTTGACATTTATATGCGCGCGGCGCTTATGCGCGGCGAACCGCTGGATCATGTTCTGCTGTACGGTCCCCCCGGCCTCGGCAAAACGACGCTTGCCGGCATCATCGCGAACACGATGGGCACGCAGATCCGCGTTACATCCGGCCCCGCCATTGAAAAACCGGGGGATCTCGCCGCACTGCTTACAAACCTGAACGCCGGAGACATTCTTTTTGTAGACGAAATCCACCGCATCTCCCGCAGCATCGAAGAAGTGCTGTATCCTGCTATGGAGGATCGTGCGATCGATATCATCATCGGCAAGGGACCTTCCGCCAGATCGATCCGACTGGATCTTCAACCCTTCACACTCGTAGGCGCTACCACAAGATCCGGCAGTCTGAGCGCGCCGCTCAGAGACCGCTTCGGCGTATTGCTGAGACTTGAGCTCTATACGCCGAACGAGCTTGCACAGATCGTAATGCGGAGCGCAAAGATCCTCGGGATCGCGATCGAAGAAGACGCCGCCCTTGAGATCGCGTCAAGATCCCGCGGAACCCCCAGGATCGCAAATCGGCTGCTCAAACGTGCGCGCGATTTCGCACAGATCGTCGGCAGCGGCGATATCACGGTTCCGGACGCGCAGCAGGCGCTTTCAAAAATGGAGATCGATGAACTGGGGCTCGATAACATTGACCGGCTGATCCTCTCCACAATGATCACGAATTTCAACGGCGGGCCCGTAGGGCTTGAAACGATCGCGGCCGCGATCGGCGAAGAAGCCGTTACCATAGAAGACGTATACGAACCCTATCTGATGCAGATCGGGTTTCTCGCAAGAACGCCGCGCGGCAGAACCGTAACGGATCAGGCGCGCGTACATCTCGGCTTTCCTGTGATACAGGAATAAACAAAACAACACAGGAGGATGATCGATCAATGGGAAGATTATTCGGAACAGACGGGGCCAGAGGCATCGCAAATACAGAGATCAGCTGTGAGCTTGCGATGAAGATCGGGCGCGCCACCGCAATGGTGCTGGGAGAAAACAGCAAAAACAAACGCTTAAAGGTATTGATCGGAACAGACACAAGAAAATCCGCGGATATGCTGGCAAGCGCCATCTCGGCCGGCTTTTGCTCCGTTGGCTGCGATGTGCTCCAGCTTGGCATCGTGCCTACTCCGGCTGTAGCTTTTCTGGTAAAAGAGTATTCTTATGACGCAGGCGTGATGATCTCAGCGTCTCACAACCCCTGCGAATACAACGGGATCAAGATCTTCCGTTCCAACGGTTATAAATTGCCGGACGATCTTGAAGAGAAGATCGAAGCCATCATCCTCGATGAGATCATCCCGCCGCTCCTATGCGTCGGCGGTGAAGTAGGGGAGATCACCTCAGGCAGAAACGCGATCAAGGATTATATCAAACATATCGAATCCACTGCCATTGCGCATTTTTACGGTATGCGGATCGCCGTAGACTGCGCGAACGGTTCCGCTTCTGTAACGGCAAACGAACTGTTCAGAAAGCTCGGCGCCGACTGTTCCGTGATCCACTGTCATCCGGACGGCGTCAATATCAATCTGAATTGCGGATCCACACATATTGAGGACCTGCAGCGTTTCGTACGCGAAAACGACTTTGAGCTCGGCTTCGCGTTTGACGGCGACGCTGACCGTCTGCTCTGTGTTGACGAAGACGGTACGCTTGTGGACGGCGACAAAATCATGGCGATCTGCGCAAAAGCCATGAAACAGGAGCACCGTCTGAACGGCAATACGCTTGTAACCACCGTAATGAGCAATATGGGGCTCTTTGCTTTCTGCGATCAGAACGGGATCAAGTGTGAAAAAACGAAGGTCGGCGACCGTTATGTGCTTGAAAGAATGCTGGAGGGCGGATATCACATCGGCGGCGAACAATCGGGACATGTGATCTTTCTCGACCACGCGACGACCGGCGACGGGCAGGTAACAGCCGTTCAGCTTCTGAACGTGATCCGCAGCAGCGGAAAAACCCTGAAAGAGCTTGCCTCGGAGATCGAGATCTTTCCGCAGGTCATGGTCAACGTCCGCGTTTCCACACTCGGCAAGCTTCGTCTGTTTGAAGATGAGGAGATCGCGATCGCGATCAAGGAAGCGGAAAAAGAGCTGGGCGATAACGGCCGGGTGCTCGTGCGCGCCTCGGGTACGGAACCGCTCGTACGCGTGATGCTCGAAGGAAAGGACAAGGAACAGATCGAACGGCTTGCCTCCCAGCTTGCGGAAGTGGTCAGAGAAAGGCTGATCTGATGCGTTTCTCCGATAAATGGAAGGATTACGCCCTGCTTGACAGCTCCGGCGGAGAAAGGCTGGAGCGGTGGGGTGATCACATCCTGATAAGACCGGATCCGCAGATCATCTGGAACACGGTCCGCCGGCACCCGGCATGGAACCGCGCCGACGCGCGTTACCTGCGATCCCATACAGGCGGCGGCAGATGGGAGATGCGCCGTTCGCTTCCGGACAGCTGGACGATCGGGTATGAAAGCCTTACGTTCCGCATAAGAACCATGGGCTTTAAGCATACCGGCGTCTTTCCGGAGCAGGCTGTCAATTGGGATCTGACCGCCTCGGTGATCCGACAGGCTGACAGACCCCTGCGTGTATTGAACCTTTTCGGCTATACCGGCGCCGCGACCGTTTGCGCGCTGAAGGCAGGGGCCGCCGTTACGCATGTAGACGCGTCAAAAGGAATGGTGCAGTGGGCAAAGGAAAACGCAGCGCTCAGCGGCGTCGCCGACAAGCCCGTTCGATGGATCGTAGACGACTGCGTCAAGTTTGCGCAGCGTGAGATTCGCCGCGGGAACAAATATGATATCATAATCATGGATCCGCCCTCATACGGCCGCGGCCCCGGCGGGGAAGTCTGGAAGCTGGAAAACGAGATCTTCGGTCTTTGCGAGCTTTGCGCCGCCCTTCTTCACGAAGACGCCAGACTCTTTCTGCTTAATTCCTATACGACAGGTCTTTCTCCTTCAGTCATGCAGTATCTGCTGTCTGTTACGGTGCGTCCTTTACACGGGGGAAAGGTCTCCTCCGATGAGATCGGGCTGCCTGTAGCGGGAACGGATCTGATCCTGCCAAGCGGCGCGACAGCTGTCTGGCAGAAATAACCAATTCAACTCCCTTTTTTCAGGAGAAACCAAATGCAGGATTTACCGCTGATCGATTTTGATCATGTCACATTCCGCTATGAAGAAGCAGACGGCGCCCCCCCCGCTGTTTCCGATATAACGTTCCGGGTCGGGAAAGGCGAATTTCTTGCCGTACTCGGATCGAACGGTTCCGGCAAATCGACGCTTGCGAAACTTGCGAACGGGATCCTCGTTCCGCAAAAAGGATCCGTCAGAGTCCTCGGCGCCGGAACTGACGCTCCGCAGACGCAGCTCGAAGCAAAAAAGACGGTCGGCGTCGTATTTCAGAATCCGGATAACCAGATCGTTGCTTCGATCGTAGAGGAAGACGTTGCGTTCGGTCCTGAAAACCTGAGCCTGCCTCCCCGCGAGATACGAAAAAGAGTCGATGAGGCGCTTGCCGCCGTCGGAATGACCGACTACGCGAAACATGAAACGCACAAGCTTTCAGGCGGACAAAAACAAAAAGTCGCGATCGCCGGGATGATCGCGATGCGTCCGGAGTGCCTTATTCTGGATGAGCCGACAGCCATGCTGGATCCGCGCGGACGGAACGACGTGATGCAAACGCTCTCCCATCTGCACGAAGCATTTGGCATCAGCATCGTACTGATCACCCATTTTATGGAGGAAGCGCTCTCGGCAAACCGCGTCCTGCTGATGCACAACGGCGCGCTTCGCGCACAGGTCGCACCCAAAGAGCTTTTTTCAGATCCTGCCCTTGTGACAGAATGCGGTCTTACACTGCCCGACGCTGTAGCCTTTACACTTGCGCTGAAAAAGCGCGGCATCCCCTTTTCAAAAGATGTTTTCAGTGAAGCGGAGCTGATCGACGCTTTAACGGATCTGCTGCAAAGCGGAGTTCGCAGATGAAAGGATACCCTATAAATGGGCACGCTTGAAATAAAAAATGTTTCCTACCGCTACGGACGCGGTACGCCGTTCGAAACGCTTGCGCTTTCAGATGTGTCTTTTTCCCTTGAGACAGGCGAGATGATCTGTGTGATCGGGCACACTGGTTCCGGAAAAAGTACGCTGATGCAGCTCATGAATGCGCTGCTCAAACCAGACAGAGGTTCCGTAGTGCTCAACGGCCGAGATATCAATAAAAACAAAGCTTCCGCTTATGAAGCGCGCTTTCATGTCGGTCTTTGTTTTCAGTATCCGGAATACCAGCTCTTCGGCGAGACCTGTTCGGAAGATATTGCCTTCGGTCCCCGCAATATGGGGCTCGAGCAGTCTGAAATACAACGGCGCATACAGGAAGCTGCTGCCCTCGCGGGGCTCGAGCAAAACTTGCTGCAAAGCTCTCCGTTTGCGCTTTCAGGCGGGCAGAAACGGAGGTGCGCCATCGCCGGGGTATTGGCCATGCGCCCGGAATTCCTCATTCTGGATGAGCCTACCGCAGGACTTGATCCTGCGGGCAGAGAGATGCTGATGGAAACTGTGCGATCCTACAGGCTCAAAACCGGCGCGGCTGTGATTCTGGTGACCCACAGCATGGAACTTGCCGCGACCTCCGACAGGATCCTGGTCCTGGGCGGGGGAAAACTGCTTTTGGACGGTCCGCCCGAAGCAGTGTTCTCCGAGATCGACGTTCTGACAAAACACGGTCTGAACATTCCGTTTGCATCCCGCGTCTGTCGGGCGCTGCAAAAAAGAGGCTTCGATCTGCCGACGGTCTGCACCCCGGAAACAGCCGCCGACGCGATCGAATCGCTGCTGCGCGGGGAAGGAAAACTGTGATATGCTGAAAGATATTACGATCGGGCAGTTCTTTCCCGGAAATTCCGCTATACACAAACTGGATCCCAGAACCAAGATCCTGTTTACTCTGCTGTATATCGTTTTTCTTTTTCTGATCAGAAACTATATTTCTTTGATTTTATTATCTGCTTTTGTCTTTCTTATGATCCTGACCGCGCGCATTCCGCTGTCAACGGTCGGCAAAAGCATCCGGCCGCTGACCGTCATTCTGATCTTTACTGCTGTTCTTCAGCTTTTCACCAACCGGGAAGGCGATCCGCTCTGGAGACCGTTTCCGGAAAAAGACCTCATGATCACATCCGACGGCGTCGCCGCGGCTGTGTTTCTCGTGATCCGTATCCTTGCGCTTGTCGTAAGCAGCTCGCTTCTGACCTATACTACATCCCCCACGGTTCTGACCGACGCGATCGAAAAGCTTCTTTCTCCACTCAGACTGTTTCATATCAAAGTTCAGGCGCTCGCCATGATGATGACGATCGCGATCCGTTTTATTCCTACGCTTGTTGAGGAAACACAGATCATCATGAACGCCCAGCGAGCCCGGGGCGCAAGATTCGAACAGGGGTCTGTTCGTGAGCGCCTGCACGCGCTTGTGTCTGTGTTTGTTCCGCTGTTTGTTTCCGCGTTCCGCAGAGCCGCAGAGCTTGCCGTCGCGATGGAAAGCCGCTGTTATACAGATGGCTCCTCGCGCACCAGGCTCAGAGAGATGCGGTTTTCGCTGCGCGACGCCGCCGCGCTGCTGATCTCACTGTGTCTGTTCGGCGGCGCCGTATATCTGTCATTCTTTCCTCCTGTTTCATCTATCCTGTTCAACAAAGTGATCTGACTATGAATTATCTTATCACCATAGCATACGACGGCCGCAATTATCACGGCTGGCAGGTCCAGAAAAACGCGGACAGCATTCAGGCGCGTACAGAAAACGCCTGCCTCCGGCTTTTCGGCGAAAAGATCACGGTTTATGGATGCAGCAGAACAGATACCGGGGTGCACGCAAACTGCTTTATGGCGAACTTTCACGCCGATAAGGTATTATCCCCCGATACGGTCGTAAACGCACTGAATTTTTATCTGCCTCCTGATATTGCCGTTCGGGAATGCGTTTATGTGCCGGAAGGCTTTCACGCAAGGTTCTGCTGTACTTCAAAAGAGTATCTGTATAAGATCTGCAACACGTCTGTGCGCGACCCTTTCAGCATCGGACGCGCGCTGCATTACAGACCGGCCCTGGATGCAGACTTCCTGAACAGACAGGCGCAGGATTTTATAGGACGCCATGATTTCTCCGCGCTTCGCGCGCAGGGATCTACCGTCAAAACCACGGTTCGCACCGTTCATTACGCTGACGTGACCCGTAACGGACCGGAAGTCATTTTCCGCGTCGCTGCAGACGGTTTTTTGTATAACATGGTTCGGATCATGGCAGGTACGCTTCTGTATATTTCAGAAGGGAAGATCCCCGCTGATTCGATTCCTATGATCATTCGATCAAAAGACCGTCTCACAGCAGGAAAAACGCTTCCGCCGGACGGCTTATACCTCAACCGTGTCTCTTACGAGAAAGGAGTATGCACGTTGCGTGCAGAATAACCGATATGACGCAGCAAACACATACCAAACAAAAACAGACGGGTGTTGCATCCTTTTTATCAAAACCGCTCGTCAAAGTCATCGGGCTTGCCGTCTTTATCGTACTGATCATTGTAGCTGTCACCGTCGTTCTGAGCGGACAGAATTCCGACGCTTCCGCCAACGGCAGCGCCTATCTTTATCCGATCTCTACCCAAAACGTTTTGGATATGTGTGCTTTTGATGACGGTTTGGCTGTAGTCGGGAACCACTCTGTTTTTTACGTTGACGACGGCGGAAACACGATCGATATCCTGTCGCACGACTATGCTCAGCCTGTCTTACGCGCGGCAGGCCGATATACGCTGCTTTTTGACCGGGGCGGAACCCGTCTGCAGATCGCCCGCAGCGCGAAACTGCGCAGAGAGATTGAATTTGAAGCCGCTGTCACATCGGCGGATATCTGCCCGGCAGGCGCATACGCATATGTTCTGAACGCGGATCTTAAGAATTTTCAGTCTCATTTATTCATTTTTTCAGCAAATGATGATAAACTTTTTGAATGGGGCAGTTCTTCCGATTATATCACGCAACTGTTCCTGAACAGTAAGGGGAACAGATTGATCGCGGTCTGCTTCGGCGTAGACAGCACTTCGCATTACAGCAGGGTTCTTTCTTTTGATATTAACAAACAGGATCCTGTTTTGGATATTCCGTTCCAGGACGAAACCGTTTTCGGCGCTTATTTTCTCTCATCGGGAAAGATCGCCGTCTATTCAGACAAAGGGCTGTATCTCCTCGATGAATCCGGCAACGGACCGGAACAGATCAGAAGCTTTGAATCCGATGTGATGGGGCACGCTGCGGGCGGCGATTCCGGGCTGTGCGCGTTTTCGGTAAAGCGCTTCGGGAATGAGCAGAACAGTACGGTATCCGTTTTTTCCAATAACCTGAAAAAATCATCTGATTTTTCTTTTGACATGCCTGTAACAGCCCTGGATGTTTACGGCAGCAAGACCGCCGTTGTGATGGGACAGAAAGCTGCCGTTCTCAGCCGGACCAAGATCATCGGCACCGTCAATCTGAAAGAAAGCTGCATCAGATGTATTCTGAAAAACAACCGTCTTTATACTCTGACGCCGGGCGGTGTACGATGCGACGGTATTTCCGGAAAGACCACGCTTGATTAAAGGAGGATCGCATCATGAATCTGATCGACGGTATTTTTTTAGGGGTACTTGTGCTGGTCATGTTCCTCAGCGCAAGGAAAGGATTGCTGTATGTTTTGCTGCAATATGCGGCAACCGTATGTGCTGCGCTTCTGTCAAAGGGGCTTTCCATACCTGTTTCAGGTTTTATATATTCCCGATATATCCAGGATAAAGTCCTTTATTCCCTGACAGAGATCCTGCCCCATGGCTCCGCCCAGGGAGAGATACAGAGTATTGCGGATTCCGTTATGGGGTCGCTGCCGGATTATATCCGGGATCTCGCGGAACAGTTCCACGTGATGGATGCGTTCCATGCGGGAAGCGCGGATCCGAACGGCCAGCTGAGTATCGCGCAGATCGAGTCAGATTACATCGCGCCGGTCGTATCAAAAACACTCTCCGTTATATGTCTGATCGTTTTATTTTTTATCTTGCTGATCGGACTGAAGATCCTGGTTTATTTTCTCAACAAGGCGCTCACTTCGAAAAAGGACGGAGTGCTCAGTACCGCAAACAAACTGCTCGGAGCCCTGCTTGGCGCGGCTCGCGGCGCCCTTGTTGTTCTGGCCGCCGCTGTTATCCTGTCATTTACGGCTTCCTTTCTCGATGAGGGGAGTTTCAAGGATATGGTAACAAATTCATATGTGTGCAATTACCTCTCTACTCTGATCCTGTAATTTATTTTCAGATTGCCAAAGGAGCGCCGAACGATGAAAAAAACTGCTTATTTATTTGAAAATGTATGGACGATCCCCAATCTGCTCTCTTTTATCCGCATCCTTTTGATCCCTGTTTTCGCGATTCTGTTCTGGAAAGGGGAGCTTCTTTGGGCGGTACTGATCCTTGCGCTGTCAGGACTGAGCGATCTATTTGACGGCAAGATCGCGCGCCGTTTCAATCAGGTCAGCGAACTGGGCAAGATCCTGGACCCGATCGCCGACAAACTCACACAGGCCACGCTTGCGATCCTGCTGTTTTTACGGTTTTTCAATGCGAAAGACCGTACGCTGCACCTGTTTGCGTGGGTATTCCTTCTGTTTATCGTAAAAGAACTCGTTATGCTGATTGGCGGTGCGCTGATGATCGGTTTCGGTTTGCATCCCGGCGCTGCCGAGATCTACGGTAAAGCCGCTACCATGACGTTTTATGTCGTCATGATCGCGATCATCGCGTTCGGTCCCGAGGTCGGAGCCTTCAGAGCGGAAGAAGGCGCGATCCTGCAGCTCTTCACCCTGCCGCCTGCCGTTATGATCGTGCTTGTGGTATTGTCTGTGATCCTGACCTTTGTCGCGTTTTTCAGTTATATGCCGGAAACGCACAGGCAGGTACAGGCCCGTTTTTCGCCGGAAGGAAAAGCGAAAGCGCGCGCCGAAAAGGAAGCAAAGAAACAGAACAAACCTGAATAAGCGGTTCTTTACAGATCGTCATGCAAAATCCCTTTTGAATCAGAAAGGATATTCTACATATGAATCTGAAATTATGTTCCAGATGCAAAAAAAACCCGGCTGTGATTTTTATTTCAAAAATTGAAGGCGACAAGACCACGCAGGAAGGTCTGTGCATCAAATGCGCCATCGATCTGAATATCGGCCCCATCAAAGACATGCTCTCCCGCATGGGCATCACGGAAGATGACATTGATGCTTTGAATGAACAGTTCGGCGACGCCATGATGGGCGACGGCGATGGGGATACAGGCTTCGAAAACGGCGGCGCCCCGACAATGCCTCTGCTGCAGTCTCTTCTCGGCGCAAATAACCCCGTTCAGCAGCCCAGGAACGAAACGGACGAAGACGAAACGGATCTGCCTGCAGAACTGGCGGAAGAAGCCCCGGAGGAAGTCAGACGAAACGGAAGAGACGCAAAAAAAGGTTCAAAGAATAAGAAAAACCGAAAATTTATTTCGCTCTACTGTACGGATCTGACGCAGAAAGCCAGAGAAGGAAAGATCGACAAGATCATCGGCAGGCAGGATGAGATCGCCCGTGTAACACAGATCCTGTGCCGGAGGACCAAAAACAACCCGTGCCTGATCGGCGAACCCGGCGTAGGAAAAACCGCGATCGCCGAAGGGCTGGCTTTGCGGATCGCTGCCGGTGAAGTGCCGGCGAAGCTTCAGAAAAAAGAGATCCAGCTGCTGGATTTAACGGCTCTTGTTGCCGGTACACAGTTCCGCGGACAGTTTGAAAGCAGGATCAAAGGACTTGTCGAAGAGGTCAAGGCCGCCGGCAACATCATTCTTTTTATCGATGAGATCCATACCCTTGTCGGTACGGGCGACGCGGAAGGCAGCATGAATGCCGCGAATATTCTGAAGCCCTCCCTTTCACGCGGAGAGATCCAGGTCATAGGCGCAACGACCTTTAACGAGTACCGGAAATACATCGAAAAGGATTCCGCCCTTGAGCGCCGTTTTCAGCCGGTAAAAGTAGAGGAGCCCTCCATTGACGACGCCTATCAGATGCTGCTCGGCATCAAGGAATACTATGAGAATTTCCACAAAGTTCGCGTCTCGGATTCTCTTGTGTATAAGATCGTGACCCTTTCGGAACGGTATGTAACAGACCGTTTTCTTCCGGATAAAGCGATCGATCTTCTGGACGAAGCATGCACATGCGCGCATCTGCGAAACAAAGCGATCAGCGAATATGAAGCCGCGCTGGAGCATATGGAGGAACTGCAGGAGAGAGAAAACGAGCTGATCGCAGAAACAGAATCCCCGAATTACGAAGAGATCGCAAAGGTTAAGGCAGATATCATACAGTGGCAGGCTAAGCTTGAAGCGCTTCGGCAGAAAGCCTCCGACAATTTTGTAACAGAGGACGACGTCGCAAAGGTGATCAGCCTCTCCACCGGCATACCCGTTCGCAAGATCATGGACAGCGACATGAGTAAGCTGTCTCAGATGGAAGAACACATCAAAGCTCGGATCATCGGTCAGGATGAAGCCGTGGATGCCGTATGCGCAGCAGTGCGAAGAGCAAGAGTGAGGCTCAGCCCCGTAAAACGCCCCGCGTCTTTTATCTTTGTCGGGCCCACCGGCGTAGGAAAGACCGAGCTTGTAAAGCAGCTCGCGAACGAACTCTTTGATACGCCTGAAACGCTTATCCGTCTCGATATGTCCGAGTTCATGGAAAAATTCAGCGTATCGCGCCTGATCGGTTCACCCCCCGGCTACGTCGGCTACGATGAGGCTGGTCAGCTGACCGAAAAAGTACGGAGAAAGCCCTATTCCGTTGTTCTGTTCGATGAGATCGAAAAAGCGCATCCGGACGTTATGAATATTCTGCTTCAGATCCTTGACGAAGGAAAAACCAATGACGCGCAGGGTAGAACGATCAACTTTGAAAATACAGTGATCGTTATGACGTCAAACGCGGGTAGTGAAAACAAGGAGGCCCTGATGGGCTTCGGTCAGACTCTGAACGATGCGAACAAAGAAAAAGCCATGAAGGCGCTGCAGAATTTCCTTCGCCCAGAGTTCATAGGCCGTGTGGATGAAGTGATCGTATTCAACACGTTAAAAGAAGAGGATTACTGCAAGATCGCCGAGATCCTGCTCAAAGAGTTTGAACCTGCGCTGCAGGACAAAGGGATCCGGCTTCATGTGGATGAGGCTGTTCCCGCGTTTATTGCGTCAAAGGTTGCCGACGGTATGCGCGGCGCTCGCGATATCCGTCACTTTATCCGGAAAACCGTGGAAGATCCCATTACGAACATTCTGGTCTCACATTATGATCTGGATATCAAACAGATCGAAGTCGCCCTTGCCGATGATCAGATCATCGTGACTTATCAAATTTAATGCTTGACAAACGGACGGTTTTATGATAAAATTATAACCGTTCTGCGGGTGTAGTTCAGCGGTAGAATCCCAGCCTTCCAAGCTGGTCGTGTGGGTTCGACTCCCATCACCCGCTCCAGTTCAGCGTTTGTAGCTCAGGTGGATAGAGCAACTGCCTTCTAAGCAGTGGGTCCGGGGTTCGAGTCCCTGCAAGCGCGCTGATTTTTGCCCTGTTATTGTTGCAAAAGTGACAAAGACAGGGCATTTTCTTATATTTGCGTTTGTGCAGGTTTCACAAGTCCTTTTTTTTCTGAAAGCATCGGTTGCAAAAATTGCTGTCAGGAATGCTGTCAGAATTAGGGGACGGAGGTGACGGTCTGGCGGCGTATACTTTTGACGCACGGAAATGATGCAGATATTTTACGGAGGTGTCAAAAGTGGAAAAAGAGCCAAGCGTGTTTCTTCGGAAGGACGGGCGGTACAGCTCGACCGTGACGAGAAACGGGAAACGAAAGTGCTTTTACGGAGCAACAGAGGACGAGGTTCGGGAGAAGATTCGCGTATTCGTAAACGAGAATGCGGATATTTGCAGGCGTAAAGAGGAGCGCACTCTCGAAAAAGCGATGCGCGTATGGCTGGAAAGCGACATGCGGATATTTTTGAAGCCCAAAAGCTATGAGACCAAGGTGTTTACAGTCGAACGGTTTATCGTGCCCGCGCTCGGCGACAGAGCGGTCGATTCGATCGTACGTACAGATATTCAGAAGCTGATCGCCGACCTGTCACGAACTTACGCGTGGTGGACGGTCAAGAAAGTGTACGACGCGCTAAGACTATATTATTCAAGCGATAACGGAATTGCGGCAGGCGATTATGTATGACCTGGAGGCGTGTTCGCGTTGCTGCGGCGGAGTTTTCTGTGACATGAGACGAGCTTGTATAGCGGCGTCATTACAACTTTGTGGAAGACAAGCAGCAAGAAAGTCAAAAAATTGACGGGAGGTCGTTAGGTATGTTTACGGATGAACAGATTCGCTTTATGAAAAGAATCAGCGTTCCGGTAAAAGATTATTCCCATATGTCGGAAGACGATCAGATCATGATAGAAGACTATGTGGGAGATTATCTTGATTTAAACTGCCTTGACGACGACTACAATCCGAATGAAGACGGCTTGATGTGCTATTCCATACTGGACTCCCTTGACTAAATAACAATTTATTGGACCTGCTGACCAGCGTAAGGTTAGCGGGTCTTTTTTTGTTAAAAAAATCAAAATGAGGTGAACCAATGAACAACGATTCCTTTGGTTCCAGACTCAAACGGGCCTGGAACGTTTTCTTTAACAAGGATCCCACGCCGGAGCGGCGATACGGGCAGGACGGCGGATATTATTACCGGCCGGACCGGCCGCGCTTTACCGGCGGCAACGAACGGACGATCGTAACGGCGATCCTCAACCGCATCGCGCTGGACGCGGCGGCGATCGACGTGCGGCACGTGCGGCTCGATGAAAACGGCAGGTACACAGAGGACATCAACAGCTGTCTGAACGAATGCCTGACGCTCAGAGCCAACATCGACCAGCACGCCCGGGCGTTCATGCAGGATGTTTACATGAGCATGTTCGACGAGGGAAGCGTGGCCATTGTACCGACGGAGACGA
The DNA here is from genome assembly GCA_902796175.1 of Oscillospiraceae bacterium. GTDB lineage: Bacteria > Bacillota > Clostridia > Oscillospirales > Acutalibacteraceae > RUG806. Next base: position 24,971 of record CADBOC010000263.1, read on the forward strand.
CGGAGGACCCGATCCTGACCGCCGCTTACGACATCGGGTCGCTGAGGACCGGAAAAGTCGTGGAGTGGTTCCCGACAGCGGTCAGGGTGCTCGTATACAACGAGCGCAAGGGCAGAAAAGAGGAGATCACCCTGCCGAAGAGCGTGGTGGCGATCGCCGAGAATCCGTTTTACGCCGTGATGAACGAGCGCAACTCGACGCTGCAGCGGCTGATCCGCAAGCTCCGGATCCTGGACGCGGTGGACGAATACGCCGGATCCGGCAAAACCAAAAAATCTATCAACATGCTTGATCATGAGGATAAGCATTATATTTTCGGTTTGATGAAAACGCTCATAACCGCGGTAAAATACCATTCGTAAACGTAATTACTGCAAAGAACTGAATAACATGAACGCCTTGGAGCAATCCGGGGCGTTTTTGTTTTGCCGGAAAGGAGGGGAAGCATGGAACTGAAAGAAACCGTAGAGCTGATGCTCAGTGAAAACCATGCGGACAGATTAAGGGCGGAGTACCGACAGACGAAGATCCGGGCGGAGAAGCTCCACAGGATCATCATAAAGCTGCGGGCGGAGACGCTGGAGTTTACGCCGAAATGCGACGTGTACACGCTGGAAAGTCAGGAACAGGCGATGCGTGATTACCTGAAATCGCTTGAGATCCGCGCCGAGATCGAAGGAATAGATCTTTGAACGGCTGAAAAAAGCCGGGGCACGGAAAGAAGAGAAAAAGCGCGGTAAAAAGAGTCCCCTTCAGGGGAGCCGGGGCGGCTGCGCTGCCGGGCGGAGGCGTTTACGCGGTTCGGGGAACGCTGCGGTTTCGGCGGCGCTCCGGCACGTCGGGGACGCGCGAAGAATGAGAAGCGAGAAGTGAAAGATCAAAGACTAAACTATACCCATGAAAATGGACACAGCAAAAAATGAAGACTTGCAGACAGTCCCACAAAAATGGACAGTCAAAAAGTGCAACACC
>CADBOC010000264.1 GCA_902796175.1 Oscillospiraceae bacterium
GTCATATGCGGAAAAAGGTTGAACTGCTGGAACACCATGCCCATTTTCTGCCGGTGGATGTTGATGTCGACGGAAACGTCCGCGATGTCAACGCCGTCGAAAAAGATGTTGCCGCCCGTCGGGTCCTCCAGACAGTTGAGGCAGCGTAAGAAGGTGGATTTGCCGGAGCCGGAGGCGCCGATCACCACGATCACCTCGCCCTTGTCGATCTCGATGTCGATGCCCTTGAGTACGTGGTTCTCGCCGAAGGATTTCTGCAGGCCTTTTACTTCGATCACGGGTCTTTTTTCAGTGCTCACTCTTTCTCAGCCTCTTTTCAAACAGATTCAGCAGCTTTGTAAGCCCGATGACGAGCACCAGATAGATGAGCGCCAGCGTGATGTAGGGCACAAAAGCGTTGTAGGTGATGCTCACGATGTTCTGCGCCTGCTTCGTTACGTCGCGCAGGGCGATCACCGCCACGAGGGACGTATCCTTGAGCAGCGTGATCATCTCGTTGCCGAGGGCGGGCAGTATGTTTTTTACCGCCTGCGGGATCACGATAAAGACCATCGTCTGAAAATAATTGAAGCCGAGGCTCCTGCCGGCCTCCGTCTGGCCCTTATCCACGCTCATAAGGCCGCCGCGGATGATCTCCGCCACCTACGCGCCGGAGTTGATGCCGAGCGTCACGATGCCGCAGACGATGCAGGCGGGCTGCGTTTTCGGGATCATGATGACAAAGCCCATGATCAGCAGCTGCACCATCATAGGCGTGCCGCGGATCACCGTTAAGTAGAGCTTTACAACAGCGTCGAGCACCCGCAGCGGCAGCGGCGGTTTTTTTGCCGTATAACTCTCTGTGGATGTTCGGATCACAGCCAGGATCAGGCCGATCACCACGCCGAGGGCAAGCGCGCCCAGCGTTACGATGAAGGTGATCTTCAGCCCGTTCGTAAACATCTTCCAGCGGTCTTCATAGATAAAGCACTGGTAAAGCTGAAACAGAAACCGCTGAACGCTTTCCTTCTGGTTCAGGATCCAGTCTGGGGCGGTCGCGAGCCAGGCGTCAAAGGTAAAAGCTTTCATCTGTCTTTTCCTCTAAAAAAGGACAAGGGGCGATGCGTGATCGCTCCTTGTCTGTGTGTAATTTCCGGTGATCAGGCGGCGGTCGTTTCGGTTGCCTCTTCAGAGGTCGTCTCAGCCGTGGTCTCGGAAGACTCAGCGGGAACGCTCTCAGAGGTCTCGACTGCTTCGGTCTCAGAGGTTTCGACCGGGGCGCTCTCAGAAGTATCGGGCTCCGGCGTGACGGCTTCGCCGTCAGAGGGGATGTACTTCTCGATGATCTCGGCGATCTTGCCTTCCGCGGTCAGCTCGGCGAGCGCCTTGTTAAACTTTTCAAGCAGCTCGGTGTTGTTTTTCGCGATGGCGGCGGCGTAATTCTCGGTCGTGTATTCGGTCTCAAGGATCTTGAGACCGGCGTTCTGCGCCACATAGTTTTTGGCGGGCTCGTTGTCGATGACCACGCAGTCTACCTGGCCGTTGAGCAGCGCCTGAACGGCAAGGCTGCCGTTGGAGTACTGGCTGACATTCTCCTGGCCGTATTCCTTGGTGATGTAGATGTCGCCGGTGGTGCCGGTCTGAACGCCGATCTTCTTGCCTGCGAGATCGTCGGGTGAGGCGATGTCGCTGTCTTCCTTCACGATGATGACCTGTACGCCCGTGGCGTAGGAATCGGAGAAGTTGACGGATTCCTTGCGCTCATCGGTCACGGTCATGCCGGCGAGGGCGATGTCGATGGAGCCGTTCGCCACGGCGGGGATCAGGGAATCAAATTCCATATCCTTGATCTCGAGCGCCATGCCGAGTTTTTCGGCGACGGCCTGCGCGATCTCTGCGTCGATGCCGACGATCTCGTTGCCTTCCACATACTCATAGGGCGGGAAGGATGCGTTCGTGCCCATAACGAGCTTCTTCGTCGTTTTGCCGCCGCAGGACGCGAACGCGCCGATCGCGAGGGCGAAAACAAGGATCAGGGAGAGGATCTTTACGTGTTTCATGATCATGTTCCTTTCTCAAATAAGATGCCCATATTATACGACCGTTTTTGCATAAAATCAAGTCTTTTCTGTATTATTTTTCACATTTGTTCAGGCAACGTATTTTCGGCGCAAAAAAAGCGCTGTCTTTGGTGTTTTATACGATCGAATCTTGGCTTTTTGCGTTCTGTGTGCTATAATGGTCAAAAAAGGGAGGTGCGTACCGGTGCGGGTCGCGCTGATGGGCTGTACGCCCGATACTGTTTTTCTTGTCAAGGGGATCGCGCAGGCGGCTGCCGGCCTCGGGATCAGCCGTCTTACGGTCTGTTCGCCGGATGAGGAGAGCCTCGCCGTTTTCAGCCGGCTTGCCGTGAAGCTTGCGTCTCTTCTGGGGGGAAAGCTGCAGGTGCGCACGGTGACGAACCGGGTGGAGGCGCTGCTCGGCGCGGATCTTGTGCTGGCGGATCTGCCCGGGCCGGACCCGCGCGAGGCGCTGGTTCTCGCGGAGACGGCCAGACGCTCTTCGCTGCCGGTCTGGCAGGGGGTGGGCGCGTTCGGATTTGCCGAAGCGCTGCGGGCGGCGCCGTCTTTCCTGCGCCTCTGTGAGCTGACGGAGCGCTACGCCGCCGACGGCGCGAAGGTGCTCAGTCTAACGAAACCGGCCGGCGTGCTTCTGCAGGCGGCGGTCTTTGCCGGGTACGGCTTTGCGTACGGCCTGCCCGTCCTTTATGAAGAGGCGGCGGAGCGCGCCGCGGCGCTGTCCGGCGCCGGGCGGGAATCTTTGGCCCTGCAGGGCTTCGGTACGCCGGAGCTCGGCGTTCTGACCTCGGTCGGGGCGGGGGAGCAGGCGCTGCTCCCGGGGCTCTTCGCGGGCGAAAAAGCGAAGCAGGACGCGCTTCTCGGCGTTTTTCCGGAGGGGCTGTGGGCGCGGCGGGGCGAGCTGCCGACGCCGTCCTTTCTCCCCTATCTGCTGCGCGAGACCTGCGCCGGCGTAAGGCCGCAGCAGAGTCTGCCCGTAAAGACGGCCGAAGCCGCGGCCCAGTGTCTGAAAAGCGCCGCCGCGATCGAACCGGGCCGCGCGGCGCGCGGCCTGCTGCAGCCGTTTTGCGCCTATCTGCGGCGGCAGGATAAGCTGAGTTTTCTGCAGCAGGGCACGCGGATCGCCATGCAGGCGGATCCGTTCACGCCCGCTCTGCCCCCGGCGGCGGCCGTCGCCCTCAGGGCGATCGCGGCGATACAGGGGGAAACAGCGCGCCCCCTCCTTCTGGCAGGGCCGTGCGGCGAAACGATTCCCGGCTTTGAGCCGGATACCGTCGCCGTTTGCCCCCACGCGGTCTCAAAGACGCGCGTAACGCCCCTCGGTACGCCCCTGCCTTCGCCGGATACCTTTGAAACGCTTCGCCGGGAGTTCTACTGTCAGCGCCGCCTTGGCGCCGCCCTTGCGAAAGGGGACCGCGCCGGCGCTGCGGAGGCCCTCGCCATGCATCCGCTCGTGCAGTCTTATGAGACCGCCTTCCGTTTTGCCGAAGCGTGCGAAAAACTCGCGTTCCCGGAGCTGATATGAAGACCGTCCCGCGAGGGGAGGCGCCGGGGAAAAAGACGAAAGACGAAAGATAAAAGACGAAAGATGAAAGACAAAAAGCCCGCGTCATAAACGGCGTGCGACCGCTTTATGCGCAGGGCGTAATCGCAAAAATACAGGACTCCCCGAACGGTCAAACGTCCGGGGAGCCCCCTGCTTCTTATTCTTTTCTGCGGTCCCGGGCCGCTTGGGTTAATTGTTTACGCTGTGGTGGGCGTCGGTGCTCTCCATGGTGAGGGGGGCGAGGATGTAGCCGTTCTCGTCCGCCCAGGTCAGAAAGTCGTCTACCATGTCTACGGTGTATTCCTTTACGTCGTGGCATAAGATCACGGAGATGTGATTGCTCTCCACGCCGCGCTTGCAGTTTTCGAGGATCACGGAGGAATCGCTCGTGTCGCCCGCGTCGCCGCTTGTCACGTTCCAGTCAAAATAGACGTAGCCCTTTTCTTCCGCCTCCTGCGTCAGGCGCGTCATGATGCCGGGGTTGAAGTTGCTGATCGTGTTGGAGCTGCCGCCCGGAAAGCGCATCAGACGCGTCTCGCTGCCGGTCTGCTCCTTTACGATCGCCTGTATCTCGCCGTAATCCTCCCAGAAGGCCTCGCTGCTGGCGTAAACGCGGTTAAAATCGTGGGTCATGGTATGCAGACCGATGGCGTGCCCCTCCTTCTTTTCGCGCGCGATGCAGTCGAGGTAGGCGGGATACTGGCCCGTTACAAAGAAGGTCGCCTTCGCGTTGTGTTTTTTCAGGATGTCGAGCAGGCGGTCGGTGTACTTATAAGGGCCGTCGTCAAAGGTGAGGTAGATGATGGTCTGATCGGGGTCGTCTTCATCTACCTGCGCCGGCTGTCCCTGTTCTTTGGACCGCTCCGTGATCTCCACGGTCGGCATGGGGGAGGCGTTCTCTGTCTCCGCTTGTTCGGTGGTCTCACGGTGTGTTTTTGCCATTACGGGTTTTCTGGCGCTTGTGTTTTTCGCGCCCTGCACGATAAAGGAGAGCAGAAACGACGCGACCAGCATCAGCGTACACAGAAACAGGCAAACCACCAGCTTGTTGCGGATAAAATTGTATTTTTTTCTTGATAAACCGAACCTTCCCTGCATGATAGAACCATTCACTCCGTCTTCTTATTCAATTTTTTATTATATTCCTTTCTGCGACAAAAATCAATCTTTTTTTTGATATATTGCAATTTTAGAAAAAGTATTGCAATCAGGCAGCCAAATGTCGTATAATACAGATAATAGTATACAGAAAGTGAGCTGTCATATGGGTATCATTTCCGATTTCGGCGTCATGATGGGGCGTTTTACGTTCAAACGCTTCGATCACTATACCTCCCACGCCATGGAAACGCAGGAGCGGATCCTGAAAAAGATCGTAAGGCAGAACCGCAAAAGCGAGCTCGGTAAAAAATTTGATTTCGCAAACATCCATTCGATCGCGGATTTCCAGAAAAAGGTACCGCTTACCACCTTTGAGGACTACGCCCCGCTCATCGACCGCATGATCGAGAACGGCGAAAAGAACATCATCACCAGCAAGCCCATCGTGCGCTACTGCTCCTCCTCGGGGAGCGTCGGCAAGCCGAAGCTCCAGCCCAAGACCTGGCGCGATATCTGGAGCATGCAGTGCTGCGGCTTCGCCGCCACCCCCGGGTGCGCGGACCGCTGGTTCCGTTCCAAAGGCATCATGAAAAAGCTGCCGGGGCAGGTCGGGCCGATGATGATGAGCCTGAACGGCCATCGCCTGAAAAACGGCAAAATGAGCAACGGCGCGGCGCAGGTGCCGTTCCTGCTGCTCAAGCCCATCTTAAAGTTCTTCATCACCACGCCGAAGGATATCCTCTTCCCGGCGGATGAGGAGAATACGAACATCCCGTACTTTCAGATGCGCTTCGCACTGGTGAACCGCAACGTCACCTTCCTCGGCAGCATGGTCATCACCATGCTCTCGAACGCCTTCGAGTTTCTGGAGCAGAACTGGGAGATGGTCTGCAACGACATCGAACACGGCACCATCGATCCTTCAGTCAAATGCCCGCCCGCGCTGCGCGCGAAGTACGGGCATATGAAGCCGGATCCCAAACGCGCCGAGGAGCTGCGCGCCATCTTCCGCGAGGGCTTCGACGGCGAGGTGCCGGTCGCTAAAAAGATCTGGCCCAAGCTCTGCTGGGGCTACGGCATGATCAGCTCCACGCTCTCCGTCTATATGGATAAGCTTCGCCGCTACATCGGCGACCTGCCGATGCACAACATGGGCTACGCCGCTTCCGAGGGGTACATGGCGATGCCGGTGGAGCTCAACGCGAACGACTACGTTCTGCTGCCCCGCAGCCTCTTCTATGAGTTCCTGCCTGTGGACGACGATCTTGAAACGCCCGAGGGGATGACCCCCTTGACGCTCGATAAGCTTGAGGTGGGCAAAAAGTACGAGATCATCGTCACGAACTTCTCGGGGCTCTACCGCTACCGCATCCTTGATATCGTGCGCTGCACGGGCACCTACAACCAGAGCAAGAAGATCGAGTTCCTCTATCGCTCCAACATGGGGCTCAACATCGCGAACGAGAAGACCACCACCGATATGCTCGACTACGTCGCGGAGCAGGTGCAGAAGAAGTACGATATCCGCTTCGAGGGCTTCAGCTACTACCCGCAGACAGACGGCGATCCCAAGCGCTACATGCTCTTTGTGGAGTGCGATTCCGACGTCGTGGACGAAAAGCGGGATGAGATCAACGAGAGCATCGACGAGTTCTTCCGCAAGGCGAACGAAAAGTACGACAAGTACCGCCACTGGGGCATGATCGGCATGCCCGAGATCGTCCGCTTTGAGCCGGGCACCTATGAGGCGTACAAGGCGAAGCTGGTCTCCGAGGGGCGCGTGCTCAACCAGATCAAGCCCGTGACTGTCATCAACACTCCCGAGAAGAAGGAGTTCTTCTTTGCCCGTGTAAAAAAATAAAAACAAATTACTGAAAACGAGGACCCCTGTACGTGCGATCGTTCAGGGATCCTCGCTTTTGTTCTTCTGATAAACGGCGCTTTGCGCCGTTTATCATGCCGGCTGCTTCGTCCCGTTTTTGTCTTTTGTCTTTCGTCTTTTATCGCTTTCCTCACACCTTTTTCGCTTTTTCGCATATGCTGTCCGTGATATGCGAAAGGAGGGAAAACGATGGGCTTTGCGACGGCGCTCGCGTGGCTGGTCGGGGGCGCGACGATGCTGGGGGCGGTA
>CADBOC010000265.1 GCA_902796175.1 Oscillospiraceae bacterium
CCGCGAAGTAACGCTCGATTTCTGGACCGAAGTCGCGCGGCATCTGGCGGGCGACCCGGTGATCGCGATGTACGATCTGATGAACGAGCCGCTCGGCACGAACATCACACGGGAGGGGAGCCTGCAGCAGCGCTTTTGGGATTTTTCGGACGAGCTTTACCGGGGGATACGCGCAGTGGATCCCGATACCGTTATCACAATGGAGGCAATATGGGACCCCTGGGCGATCCCGTCGCCGGATGTATACGGCTGGCAGAACGTCGTGTATCAGGAGCATCTCTACGACGTCTCCAATCCCGCCTTTCTCGGAAAACTGGATGAGATCCGCAGGGCCGATTACGGCGCGCCGTTTCTCATCGGTGAATTTTACCCGCGGGGCGTCGCTTCTTTCGATTACCTGTTTTCGGCGTTCAACGCACGCGGCCTGAGCTGGACGACCTGGACGTATAAGGGTGCCGGACCTCAGGCAGACAGCTCCCCGTGGTTCCTTTACGGCGCGGGCGGGATAGAAAAGGCAGATTACCGGAACGACAGCTATGAGACGCTGCTTGAAAAATGGGGCGAGGTACTGCGCACGGATTCCGGCGCGTTCAGCAGAACCGCCTTCGCCGATTACGCGGCGCTCTTTACCGACGGCAGCGTCGACCGCGCGGCGCTTTATACCTTCGGCGCGATCGACAGCATCGGGAGTCTCTCTCTCCGTCTTCTGATGCTCCGGCAGAAGATCACCGCGATCAAAACCACGATCCTCGACTGGCTTCGAAAGCTCAGGACGGGCGATCTTCTCTGACGGCGGCATAAAAGAGGATCTCTCATTCCTTCCCGCCTGAGACACTCCGATTCCGGAGCTTTCGCTCCCTCAATCCAACGCAGAGAGGTAACACCATGAAATTGTCGGAACTCAAACAAAAACGAAAAGATGAACGTTACGCGATCGCGATGAACTGCCTGATCGCGGCCGCCATCGCCTGCTTTGTCATGCTCTTTACGTATCTGATCCACAAGAATACGCTTCTCGGCGGAGAGAATACCGTTCTTCGCATGGATCTTTACCACCAGTACGGTCCGCTTTACGCGGAGCTTTACGACAGGATCGTAAACGGAGGTTCTCTGCTGTATTCATGGACCTCGGGTCTTGGCGGATCCTTCCTCGGCAATCTGTTCAACTACTGCGCAAGCCCCTTTGCGTTCGTCATCTTGCTTGCGGGGCATAAAAATATGCCGGAAGCGATCGCGATCATGATCCTGCTCAAGGCGATGTGCGCGAGCGCGTCGTTCACATATTACCTGAACCGCTCCACAAAGCATACGGAGTTCTTTACGGCTATCTTCGGCGTATTCTATACGTTCTGCGGCTTTTTTGTGGCGTATTCATGGAATATCATGTGGCTTGACGCTATGGTCCTGTTCCCGCTTGTGATCCTCGGCGTAGAGTGGATCATACGCGGAAAAACGCCCGTTCTGCTGATCGCAACGCTCACGCTTACCATGATCACCAACTATTATATGGCGTACATGGTCTGCATCCTCAGCTGTCTGTATTTTCTGTTCTATTATTACGGCGTTTATTCTCTGGAGCTGCCGCCCCGTCCTAAGAAAGAGCGAACGGAAAGAAAGCGCAGGAAAGCGTCTCCTGCCGGCGAGGGCGTTCCCGAGACCGCCGCGGCGGATGCCGGCGCGGCCGCGGCAGACGCGGCTGAGACGGTCTTGCCGAATGGTTTTGCCGCGGCTGAAACGCAAACGCCGCCCGCGCCCGCCCCTCAAAAGAAGCGCGCCGGCGTTTCCGCCGCGTCGGTCAGAGCGGCGCATCCGTTTTTCTCCGCGGGCGTTGTGTTCGCGTTCTGCGGCATTCTGAGCTTTTTGCTGGCGGCCTTTGCGCTGCTGCCTGTCAAATACTGTCTTGACGCCTGCTCGGCGACGCACAATACGTTCCCTGAAGACGCAAAGTATTATTTCCATCTGTTCGATTTTCTGGCGAACCACCTGCCGGGCGTCGAGCCTACGATCCGATCCAGCGGCGATATCGTGATCCCGAACGTTTACAGCGGTCTGCTGACGGCGCTGCTTATTCCGTTCTTCTTCCTTTCCGAAAAGATCCCTGCCAGACGCAAGATCGCGGCAGCGTCGTTTATCGCCGTATTCTATGTGTCGTTTGTGCTGAATATGTTCAACTATATCTGGCACGGCTTTCACTTTCCGAACGACCTTCCGTACCGTTTTTCCTTCGCGTACTCATTCCTGCTTCTGATACTGGCTTTCGAAGCGCTCAGGCACATAGGAGAATTCTCGCGGCGGCAGTATGTGACGGCGGGGATCGTAACGGTGCTTTTCGTCGCCGTGGTGCAGAAGGTCGGCAGCAAAAACGTGGGACAGGCGACGGTGATCATCACCCTGCTTTTCACGGTGATGTACTGTGTGATCGCGGGGCTCAGGACCAGCCGCTCCTATTCCAGAAAAGCCGTTTCCGTTCTGCTTATGTTCGTAATGGTGCTCGAGATCCTGATCGCCAATACGAGCAACTATCTCATGAGCCAGCCCAAGGCCAATTACGCCGGCGATTACGATGATTACAAAGCGATAAGCGCTTTGGCCGAATCGGGAGACGATACGCCTTTTTACCGCACAGAGCTCACAAAGCTCCGCGCCCGGATGGATCCGTGCTGGTACGGATACAACGGCGTTTCCACCTTCTCCTCCATGGCGTATGAGAGCACTTCGAAGCTCATGCGCAAAATCGGCTTTTTCGGCAACAACATAAACTCTTATACCTATTATCCGCAGACGCCCGTATTCAACTCGATGTTCTCCATGCGCTACCTTTACGACAACTCCGATATGCTGCACGCAGGCTATCTGTATGAGGACGCCGGACAGAACGATTCTTTCCACGCGTTCCGCTATAAATATTATCTGCCGATCGCGTTTACGGTCTCAGGCGATACTGTGAATTGGGATACCTCGGCCGAGGACGCTTTTGACGTGCAGGAGGATCTGTTCAAGCGCGCCACGGGCCGCGGCGCGGATATCTACGAACACACCGATATCACCGATTTCACCTCCGAAAACATAAATGAGCTTACCCTTGAGCATATGAACGCCGTCACCGTTTTTACTGCCTACAAAACGGATAAATCCGATACGGCCAAGCTTACGCTCCATGCGGAAGTGGAAGAAGACGGCGAATACTTCCTGTACGCCGGCAGCAATCAGATCTCGCAGATCCACATCCAGGCTTCGGACTTTGATTATAATTACGCGACGAACGGCGTGGATCCTTTCATCATCGGCGTGGGCGCTCAGAAGAAGGGCGACCGCATCTCTGTGGAATACAACGTGAACGAAGACAGTGATTTTGCCAATATCACGTTCTCGGCGGTCCGTCTGGATGAGAAGGCGTTTAAAGCGGGGTACGACGTGCTGACAAAAGGCGCGGTACAGATCTCGGAATTCAGCGATACGGGCTTTACCGGCACTGTGGAAGCGGACCGGAACGACAGCTTTATCTTTACCTCCATCCCGTACGACGAGAGCTGGCAGGTGTATGTGGACGGCGCGCTTGTGAGCTACGCGACGGCTGAGGAGATCGAAGCCGGCAATACCGCAGGTAAAGCGCTCCGCGTCGGCGACGGTCTGCTCGGCTTCCATATCGAAAAAGGATCGCACACGCTTACGCTGACATATGAACCGATGGGCCTGATGACAGGGCTGGCCTTTACGATGTTCGGCATAACGCTCGTGCTTCTGATCGTCCTCTTTGTTCTGGTGCGCAGATATCTCGCGAAGAAAAAGGCGTCAGCTGCCGATCAGACGGCCCGGGCCGGCATAACGCAAGACGCAGGGACGGCCCCGCTCGGCGAAACCGGCACGGACTCGGATACGGTCGGCGTTCCTGCGCCGGAAAGAAAGCCCGCGTCTGAAGATTTTACGATCCCGGAATGGAACTCGGAAGGATCGGATACGGACTGACAGCTCTTTTATGATCGCGCACGCGGCGTTTCAGGCCGCGTGCGCGGCCTTATCACCTTCCCGGAGGCAAGAAATGGCGAAAAGCAAAGAAGAAAAAACCAACGCGATGCGCATACTGGACCGCATGCGGCTGCCGTACCGCGTGAATTATTATCAATGCGACGCGTTTACAGACGGCATGCAGATCGCGGATCTGCTCGGGCAGTCTTACGCTCAGACCTTCAAAACCCTTGTAGCGGAGGGAAAAAGCGGCCGTTTTCACGTTTTTGTGCTCCCCGTTGATCAGGAGCTGGACCTGAAAGCGGCGGCGCGTGAAGCAGGAGAAAAGAACGTATCGCTGCTTCATGTTAAAGACATAAAAGCAGCGACCGGGTATATCCGCGGCGGCTGTACGGCGATCGGTATGAAAAAACCGTATCCTGTCGTGATCCATAAAAGCTGCATGTCTTTTGAAGAGATCATTGTCAGCGGCGGCGCGCTCGGTGTACAGCTGTTTATATCGCCCGCCGTATTCATACAGGCGACCGGCGCGAAAACGGCGGATATTATTTTGCGGGAACCGGCCGTATAAGGAGGGAAGGACCGGATGTTTACACTGTTTCTTGTAGTGCCCTGTTACAATGAAGAAGAGGTTCTGCCGGAGAGCGCCGCCGTGCTGCGCGACAAACTCCGCGCGCTTCAGAAAGAAGGGACTGTCAGCACGGAGAGCCGCATCGTATTCGTAAACGACGGCTCGCGGGACCGCACATGGGAGATCATCAAGGCGCTCCACGCGGCAGACCCGATCTTCAGGGGGATCTCGCTCTCGCGCAACCGCGGACATCAGAACGCGCTGCTTGCAGGGCTGCTTACGGTGCAGGATGAATGCGACGCGGCGATCAGTCTTGACGCGGATCTGCAGGATGACGTGAACGCGATCGACGAGATGGCGCAAAAGTTTTCAGAGGGCTGCGATATCGTTTACGGCGTGCGCAGCGGCAGAAAAAAGGACAGCTTTTTCAAGCGTTTTACCGCGGAAGGGTTTTACAGGATGATGCAGTTCCTGGGCGCGGATACCGTCTTCAATCACGCGGATTTCCGTCTGATGAGCGCAAGAGCGATCAAAGCGCTGGGTGAGTTTCGCGAGGTCAACCTCTTTCTTCGCGGTCTTGTTCCCATGGTCGGCTTTCGCAGCGACTGCGTCTATTACGAGCGTCTTGAGCGAAAGGCGGGGGAATCCAAATACCCGCTCGGCAAAATGCTTTCTTTCGCGTTTGAGGGGATCACCTCGCTCTCGGTCAAGCCCATACGGTTTATTACGCTGCTCGGCGCGTTCGTCTTTCTTTGCAGCTTCGCGATCCTGATCTACTCGCTTATCAGGCATTTTACCGGAAACACCGTACGGGGCTGGACCTTTCTCGCCGTCTCCATCTGGGCGCTCGGCGGCATACAGCTTCTCAGCATCGGCGTGATCGGCGAGTATATCGGCAAGGTATATCTCGAAACCAAGAAACGGCCCCGTTATATTGTAGATCAGTATATCAAATAACAGGAAAAGGCAGACGCACACAGCGGCGTCTGCCTTTATGTCTATCTATGGAAAAAAGAGGATCAGAGCGCTTCGACGATCTCTTTTGTATCCATGGCGATCATCAGCTCCTCGTTTGTCGGGATCACGAACATACGCACTCTGGAACCGGGTACGGAGATCTCTACCTCTTTGCCGCGCGTGGCGTTGGTCTCTTCGTTCACGGCCGTGCCGAGGAACTCGAGATTCTTGCCGACGCGGGTACGGTACTGGGGATTGTTTTCTCCGATGCCGCCGGTGAAAACGACGGCGTCAAGCCCGCCCATGGCTGCGGCGAAACCGCCGATGTACTTTGTGAGCTGGTGGCAGAACATGGATTCGATGAGCTTCGCGCGGGCGTCTCCGTCCTTCGCGCGCTGTTCAATGGCGCGGTTGTCGGAGGTCGCGCCGCCTTCGCTGCCTTCCGTAAGACCCAGCATACCCGACTTCTTGTTCATGACAGCGTCGACTTCGTCCGGGGTAAGGTTTTCCTTCTTCATCAGGATGGGGACGATCGCGGGATCGATAGAGCCGCAGCGCGTGCCCATCAGAATGCCTTCAAGCGGGGTCACGCCCATGGTGGTGTCGAAGCAGCGGCCGTCTTTCACCGCCGTGATCGAAGAACCGTTGCCGAGGTGGCAGGTCACGATCTTCGTGCCCTCAGCCTTGCCGCCGAGCAGTTCGATGCAGCGAAGAGACACAAAACGGTGAGAGGTGCCGTGAAAGCCGTAACGGCGGATATGATATTTTTCATAGTAGGAATAGGGAAGCGCGTACATATAGGCGTAATCCGGCATTGTGGCGTGAAAACCGGTATCGAACACGGCGACCTGCGGAACGCCGGGCATGATCTGCTCACAGGCTTCAATGCCCATCAGGTTCGCGGGGTTATGGAGCGGGCCGAGATCGAAGCATTCGCGGATCGCGTCTTTTACCGCGGGCGTAACCAGTACCGAGCCGTTGAATTTTTCGCCGCCGTGCAGCACGCGATGCCCCACGGCGCCGATCTCGTTCATGGAGGCGATCACGCCGGTAGCGGGATCGATCAGCGCGTCGAGCACGATCTTGATCGCGGCGCTGTGGTCCGCCATCAGCTTCGGCTCTTTTTTGCGGCTCTTCCCGGCGCAGCCGGGTACGGTGTGGGTGAAGGTGCAGTTATCGTATGAGATCTGTTCACAGTTGCCTTTTGCCAGCAGCGCTTCGGTCTCCATATCGATCAGCTGATATTTCAGCGAAGAGCTGCCGCAGTTGATTACAAGTACTTTCATTTGTGCCTCCGTTTGTTTTCTCTTGAAATATTTTTATATCTGTTTTATTATATACGCAGTCTCGTATTTTTGCAAGTGCATTTTTATCTTTCATGGGGAGTTCTTCGATGCGGGAAACAGCTTTTATCATTTGTGAGTACAATCCCTTTCACAACGGCCATCTCTGTCACATCCGGAAAACGCGCGACGCCGGGGCAAAGACAGTCGTAGCCCTGATGAGCGGCAATTTTGTACAGCGTGGAGAGCCTGCCGCGTTTGACAAAGCCGTACGCGCGGAGATCGCGGTGCTGTGCGGCGCCGATCTTGTCGCCGAACTGCCGCTGCCTGCCGTTTTGAGCGACGCGAAAGGATTTGCCGAAGGCGCCGCAAAAACCGCAGCAGCGCTCGGCGGAAACGGTACGCTTTCTTTCGGCTGTCTTGCAGGCGAGGACTCCCTTTTTGACCTGCGGCGCGCGCTTTCGGCTCACCCGCTGCGGGAGAGAGCCGCTTTTCTTGCGGAATCGGATCATATAACCTGGCCGCGCGCTCTGCAGAGAGCGCTTGACGGGACGGGGGAAGCACGGCTTTCCGGCTTTCTGGAGGATCCGAATACGGTGCTGGCGCTTGAATACCTGACCGCGTTCGGCAATGCCGCTCCGGATGTGGATTTCTACCCCGTGCGGCGTTCCGACTCGGCGCGGCACGACGCGCTCTCTCCCGCGGGCGATCTCGCAAGCGGAAAATACATCCGTCGGCTTTTGTTCGAAGAGAGCAGGGGAGAGCGCGTCGGCAGGTATGTCCCCCCGCCCTGCGAAAAGGCGATTGGGCGTCAGATCGCCGCAGGGCGCGGGCCGCTATTGCCTGACCGGTTTTCCGTTTTTGCGATATCGCGTCTGCTCGGCATGAAGGCCGAGCAGCTCCGACGTGTGAACGGCGTGAGTCAGGGCCTGGAAAACCGCATTCTGAGGGAACTGCCGCACTGCTCCGATCTGCAGACGCTGTATGACCGTGTAAAATCCAAACGCTATACCCACGCGCGCATCCGGCGCGCGATCGTCTGCGCCAGCCTCGGCATAACGCGTGAGATGCAGACGGAGCCGTTTCCTTACGTGCGAATTCTGGCAATGAACGATCGCGGACGGTCTTTTTTAAGAGAGAGAGCCGGAGCGTTCACGCTGCCCGTGGTGATGAATCTCTCTCAGGCGCCCGTATCCCGCGCGCGTGAGCTTGACGCGCTCGCCGGCCGCGTTGCCGCCATGCTGCGCCCCGCGCCCTTTTACGGCGATACGGAATATGCCGTCAGGCCGTATGTCTTCGGAAAAGAAAAAGCATGAACAGCTCCCGCACAACAGGCCCCCGTGTTTTGCGCGGACTGCAGGGCGAACGCCGACAGGAGCCGTTTTACGAGAATTCTGAAGGTGCTTATAAGAAGCAAATACTGCCTCTTATAACAGAAAGACCGCCCGACTTCCGGACGGTCTTTCTTCAGCTCTTTTTATTCCTCGGTGAACATATCTTTGCCCACGCCGCAGATGGGGCACTCGAAATCTTCGGGCAGGTCCTCGAACAGGGTGCCGGGCTCGATCCCGTTCTCGGGATCGCCAAGCTCTTCGTCATAGACCCAGCCGCAGGCGTCGCATACGTATTTCATGATGTCTTCTCCTTCTTATTTTCTGAATATCAGGCGCTTGCTTTACGCCGCGTTTCAGTATAGCATACCTGTATGGCTTTGTAAATAGGCAATCACGCCCGGAATGCAATAATTTCGTCACAGGGAAGCGAGCATCTGCGCGAACAGCGCGTTCGCCCAGGCAAACCAGCTGCGCGTGTAATCCGACGGATCGTCTTTGTTGAAGGATTCATGCATAAAATAGGTATCGGCGTGCGTGCCGGCGAGCATTTCAAGACAGGCCTGTTTTTCCGCCTCATCCGTCGAGGTCAGGATCTGCATCACAAGGGAGATATGCCAGATCTTATCCGGGCCGGTGTGAGGGCTGCCTATGCCGGAAGCGGCTTTCCCTTTGAAATACCAGGGGTTGTGTTCTGAGAGAATGAACGCCCGGGTATTTCTGTATACGGGGTCGTCCTTTTCCGCATAGCCGATATAGGGGATAGCGAGCAGGCTCGGCGAATTCGCGTCGTCCATCAGCAGATGATTGCCGAGGCCGTCTGTCTCATAGGCGTAGATCCGGCCGAAAACAGGGTGGTCCACAGTGCCGAAGCGCTCGACCCCGTCCCGTATCTCTTTTTCAAGAACGGCGCATTTTTCGGCATACTGCGCGTCGCCGATCGCTTCCGAAAAGAGGACCGCTGCTTTTTTCATGGCGACGGCGGCCATCATATTCGCGGGGATCAGATAATTGTATACGCAGCGGTCGTCCGAGGGGCGAAAGCCGGACCAGGTCATCCCCGTATACCCGACAGGGTTGCCCATTCCGCCATTTGGCATGGTATCGGTTTCGCCGACGTTTCTCCTGCGGAAAAAGTAGGAGGAATTCTCCGCGTGACGCTGCTCCCGTATAAACGTATCGGCGATCGTACGGAGCATGGCGCATACGGCGCCGTCAAAAACGGATCTGTCTCCGGTGGCGTCGAAGTAGTCGGTGAGCAGCAAAACGGAGGCGCAAAGAGAATCCACTTCGTATTTGCGTTCCCAGATCAGATCCGAATAACGGTCGGTCTCGTCTTCGCTGTGCGGGCTGCCGGTCGGGTTTTCGTTAAAGGCGTTTGCGTAGGCGTCAAGCCCCACATAATACGCGTGGCGCCGGATCACCCCGCGCATGATCTCTGAAAGGGCTTCGTCTTCGCGGCACAGCGGCATATAAGGGCGCAGCTGCGCGGCGGAATCGCGCAGCCATAGCGCGGGGATATCCCCGGTGATCACGAAATAATCGCCGTTGTCACAGCGTTTTACGGTCGTTTCGATCGTATTCAGATAACACTGCTTTGCGGCCGGCGCGAGGGCGGGGAAGGTGCGTTTGGTTTTCTGTTCAAGCGCTTCGGCGAAGCGCAGAACGGCGTCGGGTACAGAGAAAACTGCCTGCATATCAGAAGCTCCTTATTCGTCTTTGCTTCCGATATACTTCCAGCAGAACGCCGCGATCGCGGAACCGACCAGCGGAGCGAGAAGAAAGACCCATACGATCTTCAGAGAATCGCCGCCGACAAAGAGAGCGGGACCGAAGCTTCTGGCGGGGTTCACGGAAGTGCCGGTAACGCCTATGCCAAAGAGATGAACCAGCGTGAGGGAGAGCGCGATCACAAGGCCGGAAACATTCTCGAATTTCTTTTTGCTGGTAACGCCGAGAATGGCGAAAACGAACATGAAAGTAAGAATGATCTCGGCGAGGATGGAAAGACCGTAATTCTGTTTAAAAAGGGCGTTGGTTCCGAGGCCGCTGTCTTTTCCGAAGAAGGCGAGCAGGATCGCGGCGCCGAGAATGCCGCCGAGGAACTGAGAAACGACGTAGCCGATAAAATCACGGACCGAAAGCTTTTTCGTTATCAGCATGGCAAGGGATACCGCGGGGTTTACATGACAGCCGGAGATGTTGCCGATGGAATACGCCATCGCCGCGATCGCGAGGCCGAACGCCAGGGCGGTGATCAGATAGCCGCCCTCGGGTTTGCAGCCCGCTACGCATGCGGTGCCGCAGCCGAACACGACCAGCAGGCAGGTGCCGATAAACTCGGCGAGATACTTCTTTACTTCGTTGATTTTCATGGGATAAGATCCCTCCTTTCATATTCTATTATAAAGAACCCGCATGCGTTTTGCAAGGGGAAAGCGCCTTTTTTTTATTCCATAACGCATGTGAAAAGCATGAAAGAAAGATAAAAAAAGTGAAAAAAGTTGTTGACAAATCAAATCTCATGTGGTATAGTAATGAAGCCGTAAGCGAAGGGCCCCAAAAACCCGGCCCGGTAGTTCAGTTGGTTAGAACGCTAGCCTGTCACGCTAGAGGTCGACGGTTCGAGCCCGTTCCGGGTCGCCATCTTACGGCAAGCCTCGGTAGCTCAGTTGGTAGAGCAGCGGACTGAAAATCCGCGTGTCGTTGGTTCGATTCCGACCTGAGGCACCAGATGTGAAAGAGCGAATGCTCTTTCACAGATCTGCGGATGTAGCTCATCTGGTAGAGCGCCACCTTGCCAAGGTGGAGGTA
>CADBOC010000266.1 GCA_902796175.1 Oscillospiraceae bacterium
AGGGGCATTAGCTCAGCTGGGAGAGCGCTACACTGGCAGTGTAGAGGTCAGCGGTTCGATCCCGCTATGCTCCACCAGGAAAAAAGGACTTGCTTTTGCAGGTCCTTTTTTCATTGAATCTCAAAAAAAGGCGCCGTAAAAAGACGAAAGATGAAAAACAGGGGCCGCGGACGGTGTTGAAAACGTCGTCCGCGGCGCCGAAAGAAGAAAAAAGAACCCCGGAGCGGCTCAGGATACCGAGACCGTTCCGGGGTTCTTTTCGTCATAATAAAATCAAAACGCGAAGCGTTTTCCGATTTCATCTTTCATCTTTCGTCTTTTATAACTTTTTTTACAGTACCTTTTTTTGTCTTTTCTCCCAAGCCGCGAAATGATATTGCGTCATTTGCGAAGCACGATCCTCTCTCCCCTTCCAAACGCCACTCTCCAACCTGCCTGCCGGAGCCAGTCCTGGTATCGGTTTCGGCTTTCTTTGTGCTATAATCGGATCGAACCCAAAAAAAAGGAGAATTGTATATGCAGAAAAACGAAAACGCCTATTTCTGGATGAAGCTTCGGTCCGATTTTTTTGACAGGGTCAGCGTCTGTTATCTCGAAAGCCTGCCCCGGGGCCGCGAGACCGTACTGTTTTACATCAAGCTCCTCTGCCTCGGCATAGAGGGCGAGGGCGAGATATCCCTCGGCTCAGACGGCGCCGTCGCCGAAAAGGCGCTTGCGGCAAGAACGCACACGCCGCCGTCCGTCGTAAAAAAGGGCCTTGCGGCGCTGGAGGACGAAGGTCTGATCCTGCGCGGCGAAGACGGCGCGCTCTTCATACCGGAGGCGAGGGATTGCCTCGGCGATAAACAGCCCATGTCGAACGCCCAGCGTCAGGCGCTGTTCCGCGAACGCCGCCGTCAGAGCGAAGACGGTTCCCCTGTAACGGCAGATAACGGCGGCGTAACGGCGCATAACGACAGTAAGAGAAAGAGCCAGAGCAAAAGAAAGAACGAGAACGAGAGTGTGAGGGAGAGCGAGCCCCCGCACGCCGCGCCCGGCGAGGCTTCAGCGGCTCCTCAAGCGCCTGTCTATAAGCCCGAGCCTGCGCCCGCCGCAAAAACAAAACCCGCCGCATTGCCCGTTCAGCCGAAAAAGAAAACCGCGGCGCGGTTTTCCCCGCCCACAAAAGAGATGGTGGCGGCATATTGCCGTGAGCGCCGCAACGGCGTGGACCCTGACCGTTTCATCGATCACTACGCCGCAAACGGCTGGATGGTGGGCAAAACGCCGATGCGCGACTGGCAGGCGGCGGTGCGAACATGGGAGCGCGGCGGCAGTGAGCGGCCAAGAGGGCAGACGGAGGGGGAACGGGAGCGTTTGAGCGATCTTGACGCGTTCTTCAACTGAAAGGGAGGAGCAAACGATGGAGCAGACAGACTTTTATACCGCGGCGCTGCAAAAAGCGGCGGAGGCCTCCCGCCGCAGCATACGGGAAGAGGCGGGCGATTACTACGAAAACGGCCTGCTTTTCTGCGGGAAGTGCCGAACCAAAAAGGAGCACGTTATATCGTGCGGCGCGTTTACGAAGCCGGTGCGCTGTCTGTGCGAATGCGCCCAAAAAAAACGGGAGGAGGAGGAGCGCGAACGGCTCAGGCAGATCGCCGCCGAACGGCTGCTGGAAAGGCGGCGGGCGTGCTTTTTCACGCCGCGGCTGTGCGAATGCACCTTTTCGAACAGCGACGGCGATACGGGTACGGCGGGCAGGGCCGCGCTTCGGTACGCCGAGGCGTTCTCTTCGATCCGCGGCATGGAGGCGCTTAACGGTCTGCTGCTCTACGGCCCCGTCGGCAGCGGCAAAAGCTACCTTGCGGCGGCCGTCGCGAACCGGCTGCTGGACGACGGCTACCGCGTGCGCATGACGGGTTTTTCGCGCCTTGTAAATGAGCTGGGCGCTTCGTTTTCGGGCCGGCAGGAACGCCTGGACGAGCTCAACGACAGCGACCTGCTGATCATAGACGACCTTGCCGCCGAACGCGAGACCGAATACATGAACGAGGTGGTGCTGCAGGTGATCGATATGCGGGCGACGAGCAAAAAGCCCCTGATCGTCACCACGAACCTGACGGCGGAAAAGCTGAAAAACCCGGAGACCGAGGCAAAACGCCGCGTATATTCGCGCCTGCTCTCCCGCTGCATGCCCGTGCCCGTAAACGGCCCCGACCGCCGCCGCCGGCAGCTCGCGGAGCATTACAGCGACATGCAGGCGATGCTGCAGTTATAAAAACTGTTTTCTCCCTATTCCATTCTCGCCATCAGCGCGGGGCCGTTCTCCTTCAGCCACTTATGGTACCTGTCGTATTCCGGGAACACGCGGTAGACCTCGGCGTAAAAGCGCGGGGAGTGGTTCATTTCGATGCGGTGGCACAGCTCATGCACCACCACGCTGTCGAGCACCTCGGGGGGCGCCAGCATGAGCAGGCAGTTGAAATTGAGATTGCCCCTGGCGCTGCAGCTGCCCCAGCGGGAGCGCTGGTTGCGGATCGTGATGCGCCCGTAGGTCACGCCGACCTTCGGCGCGTAATACGCCACCCGTTCCGGGATCACCTGCAGCGCCCGCTCGGCCAGCGCCTGTATCTCTTCGTAAGAGAGCTTCGGCGTTTCTTCGGCCTGCCGCTTTTGCTCGGCGGCGGCCGCCAGGTGTTTTTCGATCCATGCGCGGTGCTCTTCTACCACCCGGTCGATATCCGCCTGTTTCGCGCGCCTGGGGGCGCGTACCACCAGCGCCCCGCCGCGTATCTGCAGCGATACCGTTTTGCGGTCGCTGCGTATCAGTTCATATTCTATCATGAGACGTCTCCTTTCTTTCCCGCAAAGAAGAGATCCCGCCGATCAACGGTCGCGAGGAGGGCGGAATCGGGACCGGTCTGGTAAAACAAAGCGCCCTCCGGCAGCGCCGCGATCAGATCGCGCAGCGTTACGCGTATGCGTTCGAGTGCGGGCGCGTCCTCCGTCTGCAGAGAGCCCTTGTGCGAGAGGCGGCGCAGCATGGCGGTCTGCTGCGGGGTCTTTTTGATCGCGTTCGCCTGCAGCAGCGTTTTGGCGGCTCTGCGCAGATCGCCCCGCTGATGGTCGTACGGCTTCCCCGCCGCCTGCAGCAGCTCCATGCCGCAGAGAAGCGCGTCGAACCGCAGCGCCGCCGCGTTCGCGGCGTCGGGCGGGATCAGGGGCGCGATCTCCCGTTCGAGCGCCTCCAGTGATTCGGGCGTCAGGTTCAAAAACGCCGCGGCGTCGCTGAAGGCCTCAACGTATTTCAGATGCTGCCGCACCGAAAAGCGGCCCGCGTCCAGCGCGCGCACCGTTTCGGAAAGCGCGGCGGCGACGCCGGCTCTGAACTGCGGATCGGCTGCGCGGCCGGGGGCGCGCGAGAGCGCCGGTATCAGGCGCGCCCGCAGGCGGAAGACGGCAGCGGAGAGCATCGCCCCGTTCACGGCTGCGACGTGCTTACCCGCCCCGAGCGAAGCAAAGTTGCCGCAGAAATCAAAGACAAAGAACACGGTCTTCGGTTCGCCGCCTCCGGGATCGGCGCAGGGCCTTGTGCCGCGGCCGATCATCTGGCGGAACTGCGCCAGATCCGCCGCCTTTTTCAGAAAGACGAGGTTGAGCACCTCGGGCACGTCCACCCCCTGATCGAGCAGCCCTGCTGAGATGGCGACGCGCGGCAGACCGGCGGGCGAGGCGAACGCGGCGAGCTTCTGCCGCGCTTCGTCCCCGTCGATCACCTCCGCGAATCCCGGCGGCTGGGGGTATGCTTCGCGCCACACGGCCAGTATCTTTTCGGCGTGCTTCGCGTTCTCGGCGAAAACGACCGTTTTGCCGAGTACGCCGCCGGCGTAAAGCCCCTTTTCACGCAGCACGCCGAGCGCCTCACGAATCTCCGCCTCCCGGAAAACACCGCCCTGCAGCGCCAGAGACGAGACGGCGGCCTTCGGCCTGCGCCCGCCGCCGGAGCCGGTTTCTCCCCCGCCCGGCAGGGTGAGAGAGGCGTCTACGGTTACGAAATCGATCAGAAAGCCGTCCTTTACGGCGTTCGCCGCGTCGTAGGAATAGACCGGCGGGCCGAAGAGCGAGAGTACGGCGGGCGGGGTCTCGGCGGCCGGCGCGGCGCTGAGACCTATGCGAAACGCGTCGAAATAAGAGAGCAGGTCGCGGCAGCGTTCGGCGAAAGCCTCGGTTACCCCGTCGCAGATCAGCAGATCGAAGCAGCCTGCGGTAAAGATACGGCCCGCGCCGTCGCGCGCCGTATCGATCAGGCCCGTCATACCGTCCGGATCGGCAAAAACATACGCCGCGTTCCGGAGCGGGCTTTCGGCGCACAGATCGAGGCAGGTCTCCCCGGGCAGCAGAGACTCAAAATCGCGCTTCGCCTGCGCGGCGAGAGCCGCGCCGCCGGTCAGATACAGCGCGCGGCCGGGCCGCCCGCAGGCCTTGAGCATCGCGCAGAACGCGATCACGGTGCGGGTCTTGCCCGCGCCCGCCGGCATGCTGACGAGCGCCGACCGCGCCGCGCCGGAGATCTGCTCGCCGAGCTTTTTTACCGCCTGCTTCTGGTAATAGCGGTCGGCGACGGCGGCGGGGGCGCCGTTCAGGGAGAGCGGACGCGCCGAACGCAGCCGGGCGGCGCGTTCGGCCAGATCGCGCTTTGAAAACACGGCGGCAACGCGCCGCCAGCCCGCGCCCGGCTCCTTGAGAACGGTATCGAAGCCGTTCGATACAAAGAGAAAAGGGAAAAAACCGTACCGCGCCGCGGCGGCCGCGCCGGCGTTCTCCGCGCGGCGTTCCCCGGCGGTAAGCGCCTCTCCGGCGTTTACCGCGATCAATACCCCGAGCGGCGCATGATCGGCGTCGCCCAGCAGAAGATCCGCCGCGCCGCCGGCGCTTTGGAGCGCCGCCCCTCTGAACAGGTCGCGGCCCTCAGTCCAGCCCGCATCAAAGAGCATGGCGTCGATGTAAAGGCGGCGCGTAGCGGATCCCGCGCTCTCAAGCGGATCGAGCAGATACGAGGGCTGCCCCTCCCGCGTTTGCCGCGCGGCTTCGCCGAGGTTTGGCTGAGCGTCGGTTTCCGTTTCGGTGACAAACGAGAGGGCTTCTTCCGCCGTGAAGGCCAGAAGCTCCTCATTGAACGTATGAGGGGTATACTTTGCGGCGTAGCAGTATGCCACATAATCGAGAAAATAAAAGAGGTTCTCAAGGCAGAGCGTGCCCTGTTCGGGCGAGATCGGCTCCTGCCCGTGGGCGGCCATGTTGCCGAGCTTTCGGATGTACTCCATGCGCGTGTGCAGGTTCCCCTGCACAGCCGAACGGAACTCCGGCGCGTTCATCAGCCGCGCCAGCGTATCCCCCTCGGGCTCCGGCAGACGTTCATCCGCCGTATACATCCACTTGACCGCGATCTCCATCGCCCGCCTGCAGGCAAGCACGCAGGAGGCGGTATCGATGTGCAGCAGATGCTCCGCCTTGACCGCCGCCCCGGCAAACGGGGCGAAGGCAGGCTCTGAGAGAAGAAAATCGAAATTCGTCATGCTGTTCCTGTTAAAAACTGAGGTCTGTTTTGATTCATTCATTGTATATTATCATAAGCATTTCGACGAAAAATGTCAACAATGGATTGATGGAACCGATCCCCATCTCTTTTTGAATAAAAACAATATGAGACAAAAAGGGACGCCCCGCAGGAAAAGCCGACGCGCGGCGGCGTTTGTTCGGAAAAATAAACGCAGCCCCCGTACGGCAAAACCGCTTCGGGGGCTGTTCTTTTTGTTTTGCTTCAGATCCGCGCGAGCATCTCCTCGATGTTGCGGATACGGCGGCCGAGGTCGAAGACGCAGAAATCGTCGGCCTCCTGCAGCAGGGCTTTGGCGCGGGCGGGGTCGGGCGCGGTACCCTCGCCCTTCAGGATCATATCCGCCGCGGTGGTCGCGCACACGGCGAAGGCGTTGAGCGTGCGCTCCAGGATCCCCTGAAAGCTGCTCGCGCAGCGCCCCGAGAGCATCAGGCGGATAAGCTCCATGGCGCGGCGCATGGCCGCTTCGGCAAGGCGCAGCGCTTCGGCGTGATCCTTGTCGAAACCGAAGCCGCCGTAGGCCTCGCGGCCCTTGTACAGAGCGCACGAAAGATTGTACATCCCGTACACGGAGCCCTGTTCGGCGGACTTTTTCAACCAGTCAAAGTATTCCGCGCAGTTCCCCTTCTCATTGCGGCAGATCTGGGAGAGGATCAGCGACGCTTCTCCGTTGCCGAGCGCGGAAGCCTGCGTCAGCCACCGGACCGCCGTTTCGCTGTCGTGCGCGTCAAAATACGCCGCCTCGCCCAGCTCCTGCATCGCGCCGGGGGCGCCGTTGTTCTTCGCGAGAACCTCCAGATACCGGTTGTCGAACTCCTGATAGGGGTGGTAGATCACCTTGCGCGGGGTCAGACCGTCGTTCGAGATCTCTCCCACCCGGTGCGCCATATAGGTCTCAAAATACTGTTTTACATCGGTCATGCGCGTTCTCTCCTCTTCTGTTTGATTTCAACGCCAGTATAGCGTTCCACGCGTCGCGGTCGGCAAAGGGGGGAAAAAGAAAAGTGAAGAGTGAAGAGTGAAGAGTGAAGAGCGGAGAGCGGAGGGTGGAGAGTGGACAGTGGACAGCGGAGAGGGATTATCACAGGCTGTGAACGCCTCTTATCATTGAGGCTCAAAATCGGCGGCGGTAAAGTCGCCCGGTTTTTCCGCAAGACCGACGTATTCCTCCGAACCGCGGCGGCCGTTGTACCACACGCGCCATACGCCGCGGTTTTCGTCGAAGAGGGCGGAGGGCTTATAGCAGGAATCCGCGTCCCACGCGCCGGGCGTCGGCTGAACGATAGGATTGAGCAGACAGCGCCGGAAGTTCGTTACGCCGTCTTCGGAACACGCGGCGCAGATACACGCGGTGTTTATATCGCGGTAGCCGATATAGAACAGAAGGTAGCCGAGAGACCGGTGCCGCAGCATCTGGCAGCCGCCGATCCGGTTCTGTTCATACGCTTTTGCGGGGTTTTTCTCCAGAACGGGATTCAGCGGCGACTTTCGCCAGCGGATCCCGTCTTCGCTTTCGGCATAGCAGAGCACATTCGGTTCATAGGTCTCGCCGGCGCTGTACCACATCCTGTACAGGCCGTTTTCAAAGAGAACGCAGGGGTTCATAACGGATTCCCCCTCGAACGGCGCTTCGGGCGAGAGAACGGGCCTGTCTGATACGCGCCGGAAACGGACGCCGTCTTCGCTCTCGGCGAATCCGATATAGCTGTTGCCGTGCGCCTGACCGGTGTACCACATCCGATACGTATCGCCGACCTTTACCACGCAGTTGCGGTTGACGATCTCCTCCCAGCCCGAGGCGGGCTCCGGCGGCAGCGTCGTGACGGGCGCGGACCAGTTTACCCCGTCCTCTGAAAACGAGACCGAAAGAGAGCCGTTCCGGCGCGTGGAAAGATCCATGCGCAGCCGGCCGTCCGGCAGGTTTGTCAGGTAAACGTCGAACAGCGTTCCGGTTGTTTTGTCTCCGAAGATCGGCGCTCCTGCGTATTTCTGAAACATACGGGTTCCTCCTTTTGTCAGAACGCCGACAGAACGTCGGCGCCTTCTTTTACGAAAGCGATAAATTCGTCGATATCGATATCATCGATCCCATAATAATGACCGCCCGAACACCGCGCGCCGATTCTTGTGAAGATCCAGGTCCCTTCGGGCAGATAAACGGTTTTGCAGGTCTGCCCGGGATGCACCACGGGAGCGAAGAGAATATCATCGCCGAACATATACTGCTCGCTGCGCTCCCAGCAGACTTCATCCTCCGGAAAATCAAAAAACATGGGGCGCATGACCGGTCGGCCGGTTTCAGACGCGATCTTCATTTGTGCTTCGATGTAAGGGCGAAGCCGTTCGCGCAGCAGAATCAGCTCCTTCAATATCCCGAAGTTCTCTTCTCCGAAGCTCCAGATCTCATTTGGGTCGCCGGTGGGCTCTTTTACGTCCCGCTTCTTTTCGCCGTGCCGGGGTCTGCTGCCGTGAAGGCGCATAACGGGCGAGAATACG
>CADBOC010000267.1 GCA_902796175.1 Oscillospiraceae bacterium
CGAATGAAGAACGCCTCTGTATGCGCCCCATGCGTTATCTCCGCTCCATACAACGTCCTCATACGGCGATACGATCGTATAGTCGGACGCCGCCGAAGCCGAAAAGCCGCACATGCCGAGCAGCATTACAAGACTGACCGTTACACATAAAACCTTTTTTATGGATCCTCGTTTTGCCGCTGGTTTAAGTCGCATGTTTTCCATACTATTGCCTCCGAAAAATTTATTTTTTTTCATGTTACAGTATACCTCGAATGAAGCGAACAGTCAACAAAAGAATTCGGCAGAGGTTTCTGAATTACGAAAAAATCGAAAAAATGCCGACGCATACCTGTTTGTACGTGCGTGTTGACATTTTTTCGGACAAGCGGTATCATATATCCGGCGTGTTCTCTTCGGTTGAAGAAGGAATTCGTCGGACAAAACGGAACAAGCGGAGGAAAATGAATGAAGAACGAAAAAACGGCAGTGTCGGGGCTGCCTTATAAACTGCTGGCGGTCGTATCCGTCCTGCTCGTCGGTGTGATCGTTGTGCAGTGCCTGTTCTGGGCGGGCGTGCTCGGAAAAAAGAAAGAATCGCAGCCGACGCCGGCTCAGGCCCCGGCGCTCTCCCTTGACGCGGCGGGGAACCTTGCCCGCGAGGGGTATACGCTGGAGCAGGCGGTCGTACTGAGCCGCCACAACATCCGCTCCCCGCTCAGTGGGAGCGGCTCGGCGCTCGGCTCCGTGACGCCGCACGAATGGTTCGCCTGGTCCTCGAACGCGAGCGAGCTTTCGCTGCGCGGCGGGGTGCTGGAGACCGAGATGGGGCAGTATTTCCGCAAATGGCTGGAATCGGAGGGCCTGTTCCCGGAAAACTATCATCCGGAGGAGGGCGCGGTCCGCGTTTACGCGAACTCCAAGCAGCGCACGATCGCGACCGCGCAGTATTTCGTCGCGGGGCTGCTGCCGACGGCGAAGCAGAGCATTGAAACGCACATGGCGTTCGATGAGATGGACCCCGTTTTCACGCCGCAGCTCACCTTTGTGTCGCCGGAATACAACGCCGCGGCCGAGGCGCAGGTATGGGAGCTCTACGGCGAGACCGTGAAGGGCCTTGCCGACAACTATGAGCTGCTCTCTGACGTGATCGACCTGAAGGATTCCGAATCGTATAAGGACGGCAGCGTGACGGGTTTTCAGACGGACGACAGCGAGCTGGTGCTTGAAATGGAAAAGGAGCCCGGCGTGAAGGGCTCCCTTAAAACGGCCTGCTCCGTGAGCGACGCGCTGGTGCTGCAGTATTATGAGGAGGCGGACCCCGTAAAGGCCGCCTTCGGACACACCCTCTCGGACGAACAGTGGAAGCAGATCTCCGAGATCAAGGACGTGTACGGAGACGTGCTCTTCACGGCGCCGCTCATCGCGGCGAACGTGGCGCATCCGCTGCTTGCCGAGATCGAAGCGGAGCTTAAGACCGGGGGCAGGGCGTTCACCTTCCTCTGCGGGCACGATTCCAACGTCGGCAGCGTACTGGCCGCCCTCGGCGCGGAGGAATACGCGCTGCCCGGCGCCATCGAAAAAACGCCGATCGGCTGCAAGCTTGTGTTCTGCCGCTGGCGCGGGACGGACGGGGCGGCCTATATCAGCGTCGATATGGTCTACCAGACCGTCGATCAGCTTCGCGCCGCGCCGCTTCTGGATCTCGACCGGCGCCCCGCCGCGGTCGGCATGCGGTTTGCCGGCCTTACGGCGAACGGCGACGGCCTTTACGCCGAAGCCGATTTTATGGAGCTGCTTAAAAACAGCATAGCCAGGTACGACGCCATCGCCGCGGAATACGCGGTCGCCGCCGCGGCGTAAAGAAAACACAGCGCCCCGATCCGTTCGCAGAAAAGGAACGGATCGGGGCGCTTTTCTTTTTTGCGGCGCGTCAGCGTCGTATCCGTCTTGCCGGGGCGGGCTGATGCGCCAAAAGACAGACGCCGGTCTTCGGAAGGAGGCTTGCAGCCGAAAGGGTTTTTAAATGACTGACGCAGGTCTGCCCGGCCTCATTCCGCGTTGGCAGGACCGTCGCCGCTCAGATCCGGAACGTCTTCATCGTAGCTTTCCGTGCCGAGCTGCGTGATACGGGTCTCGCCGGCGCTGCCGTAGAGGTAGAGCTGGTCGAGGAACTCGATCGCGGCGCGGATCTTTGTTCGCAGCAGATACCCGCTGCCGGAGATCTCGTCCAGCAGCGTATCGGCAGAGATCCGCGGCGTCCAGCCGTAGGCCTTTCCGTGTAACGCCTGTATTTTCAGAAGCACGCCGGCGATATCATTTTTCGTCAGCGGCGTCAGCTCCGGGGCGCGGACGATATCCCGTATCGTCTGTTCGGCCGCGCGCAGCGCCGCCTCATCCCCCGCGTAGATCTCCTGTACGTTCTGCCGGTCGTTTTTTTTCTCGATCACGTCTTCCACGTAAGATGAGCTGAGCGCAAAAAGAGAGAAAACGCTCTCCATGCGTTCGTCCGCGCCAAGAAAGCGCTGCATTTGAGCGTAGGCCTTCGCGCGGGCCGTTTTGCCGAGGCGGCCGATCAGCTCGAGCTCGTCAAAGAGCAGGACCCAGCCGTCGCAGCCGAGGGCGCGGAACGTCCGGCTCATAAAGCGGAAGTAGTCGAAGACGTGCTTCCGTTTGCTGAAGCTCTGCTGCAGGCGCGCCGGTTTTCCGCTGACGCCGCGATAGATCCGCTTAATAACGGCGTCTGTTGTGAAATCCCCTTCAAGGTCCGCGGTGAGGATCGCCCGTTCCTCCTCCTCCCCCGTGCCGACCAGACCGGCGAGCAGATAATAGAGACGGTCGGTATCAAGCTCTTTCGCCGCGTAAGCGAGCAGCTCGCCCGTCATGCCGCTGCCGGGCGTCAGGGCTTCGGAGAGCCTTGCCATAAAACCGGGCTGCCGCGCGCCGGGCAGGAATGTGTTCGCGATCAGCTTGCCGTAGAGCAGCTCGGGGCGGTTCAGCGGCGTTTCTTTGCCGAGGGAAATATAGGAAACCGCCATGTTCGACGTGCCGGCCAGACCGAAAACGGATTGGAGCAGATGGGTCTTTCCCTCGCCGTAGCGCCCCGTATAGATCATGCCGTCCGAAACGCCGGTTTCCCGCACCTGCTCCAGACGGGCGGTAATGCGTTTGCGCATCTCCGGACGCGCTTCGGAAAAATACTCGCCTGCCGCGCGGGAGGGGACGCCCGAACGAAGGGCTTCTATGATCTGTCTTGCGTAAAAGTCAGACATCCGTCCGATCCTCCTTTCCGAAGCTGCCCGTAACGGCCCGGCTCACGAGAAGCGGCAGACCGATCCCGCCGTAAAGCGCGCGCCGGGTCAGGGACGCCGCCTCATCCTCAGACAGCTCCTGCGCCTCCAAGCCGCCCTTTCGCAGCGCGCATGCGCGTTTTTTCGCCATTTCGCACAGCGCTTCGGGCGTGTAAACGGCGTCCGCAAGGCGATCGAGATCCAGCGTATCCGCAAAGGAATTGAACCGGGGGGCGATCACCTCGTTCTGCATCCGCATCCACAGCGCCTGATAGGATCTGAGCCCCGCGGTCTCGTCGTCGATCAGCGCGCGGTCAAAACAGCAGACCCAGAGCAGGTGCCGCATGCTGTCGATGTCGTCGATCAGCTGCCGTATGCTCTCGTAGGCGTCCTCCCGGCGCATCTTTGTATAGCGGACGGGGTCGTTGACGTTTGCGTTCAAAAGGGCCTCCATATCGTCCGCAACGATCACAAGTCCCGCGTAGCCGGATTGATGGATGAGCTCGGAGAGGGAGCGAAGCATATGACGGGAATTGAATTTTGTGATCCGCGCGGGGGAAATGCCAAGCGCGCGCAGCTGCCCGAGCTTTACGCTTTTATCCCCGAACAGGCAGCGCAGTACCGCGTCTCTGCTTGCCGCGTCAAGGGAGGGGCAGCCCAGAAGGTCGCCGGTGAGCAGAGAACAGCACGACGCGAAGCAGTTATCCATCAATGGGTTCTGCGTAAACCGCGCGCGCAGAGCCGCGCGGATCGTGCTTTTGGAGATCGCGTCCGCCTCCTGCCGTTCCGCGAGATGATCGATGAATTTCTGCCCGGGACGGATCTGCCCCGGGTCGTAGTTCATCTCCCGGATGACGCCGTCGGCGCAGTTCTTCAGGATCGTTTCGACGCCGCTTCGCCGCAGGATCTCCAGATATATCTCCCTGAAGTCATGCATCCAGACCTTTGTCGCGGAAAAACGCACGGTGATAAAGCCGCGTTCCCGGGCGCGGGCGAGCAGCAGGCTGCTCAGATGCGTTTTGCCGGAGCCTTTTCGACCCGTAATGAATTTGATCTTGCTTCCGCCCTGTGAGATGAATCCGTCAAGATACTGTTCCGTCAGGAAATCGACCAGAGGGGTGACTCCGACGGTGAGACGGTTCAGCAGCTCTTCCGTTTCCGGAACGCGTCCCTCGGCGAGCGCCCTGATGCTGTCCTCCATTTTTTATTCCCCCGTCTGAAGCTGTCTGACCGTTGTGATATAGGATTCGACCCCGGTGCTGCTCAGCACGCGGATCCCGTTTTTTCCGTCTCTGCTCGTGCCGAAGGTATATACCCTGCCGTTTTTGTCGACCCAGCTGTCGGGGCCTTTTTCATAAAGGCGGGCGAGATCGAACGCGAACGCCTGCATATCATACTCTTTTCTCGCCCTTGCCATAGGCGTCATGATCTTATAGAGCTTTGTCAGCATGACGGTTGCGCCGACGCGGAGCTTGTTTTTCAGGCAGAGCGTTTCATAGGCGTCGGCAAGCTCGGTCAGAAAAGCCCTGTCGTTGAAGGGCGCGCGGTTCAGCTTATCCTGCCCCTGTTTTACGGCGTCCGCCACGGCTTTCGGCCGGAAGCTGGCGATCTTTTTCCGGTCGATGTAGACCTCCGCCGCGTGCTCGCTGTCGCCGAGGATGCGGACCTTGTAGGGGAACATCTCATAAACGCCCCTTTCGCCCTTTACATCGATGCTTCTGTCCGCGCAGATCTCCAGAAGCTGTCTGGCAAAGTCGCCGCTCGCAAAGTATTCGGCTGTGTCAAAGGCTTCGACGGCGGTCTGCATCTCCTCAGCGGCGGCGCGCATGGCGGCGGCCGCGGCGCTGAGCAGCGCAAGGTTCCGGTTCAGCTCCGTCAGATTTCCGCTCTCCGTATCCCTTACGATCAGCTTTTGCAGACGGCTGACGGCGTTGACCGCGTCCTTCAGTTTTTTCTCTTTTTCGCCGAGCGCCGTATACAGGTCCTCATAGTTCATGGTTGGCGTCTCCTTCCGTTAACTGTTTTATTTGTTGCATCAGATACCAGTAGTTTTTGGTGTGCCGGTTTCTCGCCGCCCGCCGCGCCGCTTCCTGTGCGAGTTCGTCAGCAAGATGATCCGCACGCCCGAGTCCCTCTGCCAGACACAGACGCATTTCCCTGAGCGTCTCCGGGGCAGCCTGCCGCGCCTTGGCTTCGGCGAGCAGCTCCCGCGCCGCGTATTCGTAGAGCGCGTCTGAAAAACAGCCGTCCGACGGATCGTACCGCAGCGCAAAGGACGGGGCGTCCTCCGCTTCGCGCAGATAGACCGGGTCTTCTCTTGAATTCCGGATATAAAAATAATAAAGACAGGCGGCGGATTTTCCCTCCGCTTTGCGCAGCAGTCTGCCGATGCGCTGGATCCTTTGGCGGGGAACGGCGGAGCAGCTCATTACGATCCCGACGTTCGCGTCCGGTACGTCGATCCCCTCGTCCAGCGCGCGGCAGGCGACCAGAATACGGCTTTCCCCCATGCGGAAGGAATCCAGTATGCGCCTGCGCGCCGCTCCGGGCAGCTTTGAGTGATACACGCCGCAGACGTCGCCGTAACGGCGGCGGATCAGGGCGGCCGTCTGCTCTGCCTGCGGGATGCGCTCGCAGAAAACGAGGATCCTGTCCCGCGCGTGAAGACGGCCGATCAGTTCCGCGCAGCAGTCGACGCGGGCGGAGGCTGAAACACAGAGCTCTTTTCTTTGATAAACAAGGTTCAGATACGCCGCGGCCATGCCGTCGGGCTCTGAGCCGCCGGCGGCCGCCAGCGCCGTAACGGCCTGAAAAAACGCCGCGCCTGTTTTCTCCCGCAGCAGGGGATACCGCGTTTTCAGTTTTTTCCCGACGCCGGCGAGCATTTGGGAAAGCTCCGTGTATTCGGCGGCCTCGGCAGGGGTGAGATCCAGGGCGACCCGGCCGATGGTAAAAGGGGATATCACGCCGTCCCGCGCCGCCTGGGGCAGGCCGTACCGGTATATCCGCGGCCCGATCCCGGCGAGCAGGACCTGATCGTTTTCTCCCCTGAAGGGCGTGGCGGAGAGCCCCAGGGTAAAGCAGTTCTCCGTCAGAAAGTCCCCGGCGGAGAGAGGGGCGAAGATCCGGCTGTTTTCTCTGCTCTGATAATGGTGGCACTCGTCATAGACGACAAGCACGGAGCAGCCCATCGCGAGATCCGAACGTACGTGCCGGGGGAGCGCGTCCCGCGCGGAATTCACCACGTAGATGAGTACGTTCATATCCGCGGCGTCCTTCTGTCCGCCGCCGAAAAAACCGGGCGCGTCTTCTCCGCATTCGGCTTCGCGCGTCATCGTACGCCGCCACTGCACCGCAAGCGGGATGGTTGGAACGACGATCCTGACCCTCAGCGCCGGGCATGTTTCGCGTAAATATCGGATCGCCGCGACCGCGAGCGCGGTTTTGCCCGCGCCCGTCACGGCGTCAATGATCCCGCGGCAGCCTTTGTTTTTCCAGATTTGCAGGGCCGCCTCCTGCCAGCGGTATAGCTTCATAGCGTGATCCTGTATTCTTCGATCTTACATTCACATATGGAATGTTATTGTTATTATAGTGAATTTTGTATGCTTCGTCAAGCTTTCCGCTGCGAGAGAAGATACGTCTTCAGCAGCCCCGCCCAGTCGGTCTGTATGATATCAAAGCCGAGGTCTGCGAGCCTGCCCCAGCCGAGCGCCGGGTCTTCGGCGACGGAGACGTCGTCCGTAAGGCCGGCGGAGATCACGGCCCGGATATCGTATACCTCCGCGTTCACGAAGAGGACCCTGCCCTTTTCGTGCATGCTTCGGATATAGGAGGGCGAACAGCAGGCGTCGCCGGGCGTTTTGAAGAGGACCTCCGCGCCGACGCAGTTCACGCCCTCGGCCGAGAGCCTGTCCGTTACGCGGTCCTCGCCGCGCACGATGGGCAGAAACATGAAATCGGAGGCGTACCGTTTTACGTCCCGCAGCTCTTTTTCCGAATCGCCGGTCTTGACTACGACCTGTTTTTCGACGCCGCATTCGCGGATCACCCGGCTGATCCCGGGCACGTCGGTCCAGAATTTGTCGACGTTGATGTAGCATTTGCCGCGCAGAAAGCGCAGCGCTTCCCGGAGGGTCGGCACGCCGTACTGCGTTTTCGTGCCGTCGGGGTTATAAAGACGCAGACGGTCGATCTTTTTCGCGGGCATTGCCCTGAGCGGCGCGCGGGTCTTGAGATACGCGCGTTCCATGCCGGGGTGAAAGACGTAGTGCCGCCCGTCGGCGCTGAGGGCCACGTCCAGCTCGATCATATCCGCGCCCTGCGCGAGCGCTGCTTTGAATGCCGCGAGGGTGTTGCAGGGGATGTTGCCTGCGGCGGAGCCCCTGTGCGCGCAGACGAGCGGGATCTGCCGCGCGTTTTCGAATATGCTTTTTTCGAGATCGATCATTTTGGTTCCTTCCCTTATTCCGCGATCAGCAGCGCCCCGGCCGAGGAGGAGAGAGAAAACCGGTATGTTCCGTTTTCGGCCTTCGGTTTGATCTCGCCGTCTGCCGTTATAAGGCGGACTCCGGCGCCGTTTGTACCGAACTCGACCGTATGTTCTTTCGGGTCGTCGCCCCAGGGGTCCGACGCGGAACAGAGGAAGAGCGCCTGTTTTCCGCCGCCGTCGCGGGCGACCATCTGCCCCGCGAG
The DNA here is from genome assembly GCA_902796175.1 of Oscillospiraceae bacterium. Classification (GTDB taxonomy): domain Bacteria; phylum Bacillota; class Clostridia; order Oscillospirales; family Acutalibacteraceae; genus RUG806. The sequence continues at coordinate 7,965 of CADBOC010000267.1, forward strand.
GAGGGGAGAGCCGTCTTCTGCCCGAAGACCGTTGAACACACCCGTGTTCAGTTCGCCGAGAACCTGCGTTTCGGCGCCCGCCGGTTCGTACTTGCCGGTAAAGCCGATGAAATGGGTGGAAACGTTCCGGTAGCGCATATAGGCGGGGCCGAGGGCGCGCAGCTCGGCGTTTACCGTTTTCATCCGATCGTACTGCCGCGTTTTTTCTCCTTCGGCGTCCAGCACCTGATTGTGCCACCAGCCGCCGGTGTAGCAGGCCCAGGTGATCGTCCCGACGCCGAAGGCCATGGCGGAGTACGCCTGAAAGCGGAGCTGATCCGTACCGATCCATTCCTCGGGCCGGTTGGAGTTTACCTGCAGCACGATCCACATGGCGCGGCCCGTGGCGCGGCAGGCGTCGGCGACGGTCCTGAGGTTCTCATACGCCCGGTTGATCCCGCCGAGAGAAGACCGGTCGGCGGTCAGCGAGTACGGATAGAAATCGTAGCAGAGGTAATCGAGCCCCACGTTTTCGCAGTAGCGCCGGATGTGCTCGGCGTAGGTCGCGGTGCCGAGCTGGTTTACCGTCTGTTCGGCGGAGTTCGCGGCGACGGAGGCGTAGTTCGGGTACAGATTCAGGTAGGCGAACTGGTTTTCGAAGAGCCGTTCGGTGAGCGCCGTCACTTTGCCGTAATGCGGAAAATCCAGCGCCGAGGGCTCGTCGCCTACGTCTATGCCCCAGATCGCCGGGTGGTCCCGGAAGTCGGCCGCCGCCGCTTCATATTTTTCAAGGGGATTGCGTTCGGCCATTTTCCCCGCGTTCGTGCCGTCGCCGCCCCACCAGCCGGGCACGACGCCCGAGACGACGGCCCCGAGACCGTATTTTTCGAAAAGATCCAGCGCGGGGCGGTCGTCGCTCATGCATACGATAAAGTCCACGCCGCTCTCTTTGATCTCGCGGATGTGCCGCTCGGTACGCGCGTAGGGCTGCAGGATATACGCCCCTACGTTCAGCCTGCTTCTGTCCATTCTTCGGTTCATTGTAACACGCTCCTTTGTGCGCCGTCGGTCGCCGACGCGCTTTTTCACAAAAACTATAGCATAAAACGCCCCCGGATTCAACCGGAAAGCGCGGGGATCCCCGCGTTTTCCGCAGCGGCTGTAAAAGGATCCCACAGATTTTCCGGATCTCAGAACCCGAACATTTTTGTTTCCCCGGCCTGCAGCCGTATCTCGCCCCGGTTTGTTCCGGCGACCGGCAGGGCGGCTGTGAAGGCGCGGGTCGCTGTCACGGTTGCCGTTACGGCGCCGTCCTCCGTCCGGCGCCCGCCGCTGCTCGTAAAACGCCTCTTTTATATCCGGCAGCGGCGGATCCTCGCCGTCCTCCCACAGGTCGAATCGGTTGAAGGTGACCGTTTCGCGCCCGATCGCGCCCGGGATCAGCGCGCCGGTCAGGCCGTTGCCCAGCGGCAGCGCCTCCCGTCACGGTTCCCCGTGCCACCCGGAGGGGGCTTTCAGCGTATAAATATGTCGGCTCACGTTTTTTATCTCCTTATTCTGTCGTTCGGATCCCTTACCGTCAGCTTATCACAAAACGGGGACGGATGCAACGCGTTGTTTTTGAAGCAGGGAAGTAAGATTGATTTTTGTTTGCGTGTGTGGTATAGTATAATATATCTTACAACAACCGGAGGAACAGGATGAGCAACGTTTTATTCACAAGAGTTTTCGCTTTTTTTGTATCCATGATCTGCCTCTTTTTTCCGCACCTGACGGCGAAAAAGCTGCAGACGAGTACCGTTCTGCCCGCGGCGACGGCGGATCTCGCGGGCGAAGATCGAATCCATTTTCTGAAGACCGGCTCCTCGGACGCCATTCTGCTGGAGAGCGCCGGGCATTTCGCAATGGTGGACGCCGGCGAAGACAGCGACAATCCCCGCGGCTTCCCGGGGCTGGAGCTTAAGGGGTATGAGGAGGAAGTCCTCGCCTATCTGAAAGCCCACGCGGCGGATGCGACCGGCCGGGTGCATCTGGATTTCGTCCTCGGCACCCACAGCCATTCCGACCACATCGGCGGCTTTGATACCGTGATCCTGGACCCGGACGTGACGGTGGACCGCGCCTACCTGAAGGCGTACGACAGCTCGAAGATCCATCAGAGCGAGATCGACGAATGGGATAACCAGGAGGTCTACGACCAGATGGTGAACGCCCTGAACGCGCGGGGCGTGCCCATCGTCTCTCGCCCCGACTCTGAGCCCTTTCTGCTCGGCAATTTTACGGTGACGCTTTTCAACACCGAGGACCCGTACAGCGAGGCGACGGTCGGTGAAAACGACAACTCCCTCGGCGTGCTGGTGGAGAAAAACGGCACGCGGATCTTTCTGGCGGGCGATATGGACAACAACAGCGGGGACGAGGCAAGGCTCGCGCCCGGGATCGGCCGGGTCGATCTGCTGAAGGTGGGGCACCACAGCTATTCGGGCTCCAGCTCCTATACCTTTATCAAAACGCTGGCGCCGAAGGATTTTGTGGTGACCAACAACGGCGCCTCCTCCGACGCCAACACCGTCGCTCGTCTGGTGCAGATCTGCCGCCACCGGAACGTGTATTTTACCGGCAACGAGAACGGCGTGCTGGCCGTGGTCGGCGACGGCGGCGAGATCGCGTACTACGGTCAGATCTGCCCGTAAAAGCCCCGTTCCGCCGGAAGAACGGGGAGATCCTCCGCGTTTATCCGGCGCATCCGCCTGTATTCGGCGCGAAACGTGAACCGCGCCTTGACTTTTTCCTCCGGCGGGGGTAAAATAAACAGGATACAGTTTGAAAGGAGTCCACTGCGATGAAAATATTATACAACGACGGGCATGTGGATGAATGCCCCGAGGCGCTCGAAACGGAGGTTTTGCGGCATTCCGCCGCGCACATCATGGCGCAGGCGGTCAAGCGCCTGTACCCCGAGGCGCATTTCGCCTACGGCCCCGCCACCGAGAACGGCTTTTACTACGATATCGATCCCGGCGACAAGGCGATCAGCGAAGAGGACCTGCCCGCCATCGAGGCCGAAATGCAGAAGATCGTCAAAGAGAATCTGCCCTTCAAGGTCTATCCGCTGCCCCGCGACGAGGCTGTGCGCCTGATGGAGGAGCGCGGCGAGAAGTATAAAGTGGAGCACATCGGCGACCTGCCCGAGGACGCGGTGATCACCTTCTATCAGCAGGGCGATTACATCGATATGTGCGTCGGCCCGCACCTCACCTACACCAAGGCCCTGAAGGCCTTTAAGCTGACGGGCGTTTCCGGCGCGTACTGGAAGAACAACAGCGCCAACAAAATGCTCACCCGCCTCAACGGCGTCGCCTTCCGCACAAAGGAAGAGCTTGCCGACCACCTGCGCCGCCTTGAGGAGGCGAAGGCCCGCGACCACCGCCGCATCGGCAAGGAGATGCGCCTGTTCATGACGGACGATTTGGTGGGCAAGGGCCTGCCCATGTTCCTGCCCCGCGGCTATACCGTATGGCAGATCCTGGAGGATTACATCAAGGGCAAGGAGCGCAAGCTCGGCTACCAGCACGTGCTCACGCCGTGCGTCGGCACCGTGGGCCTTTATGAGACCAGCGGTCACTGGGCGCATTACAAGGAGAATATGTTCCCGGTGATGGAGGTGGAGGATGAAAAATTCGTCCTGCGCCCCATGAACTGCCCGCACCATATGATGATCTACGCCAACCGCCGTCACTCCTACCGCGACCTGCCCATCCGCATCGGCGAGATCGCGCACGACTTCCGCTTTGAGGCCAGCGGCACGCTCAAGGGCATCGAGCGCGGCCGTCACTTCTGCCAGAACGACGCGCACCTCTTTGTAACGCCGGAGCAGATCAAGGCCGAGGTTTCGAGCGTGGTGGACCTGATTTTC
>CADBOC010000268.1 GCA_902796175.1 Oscillospiraceae bacterium
ATCACGGCGTTCGCGAGCGGGATGCGCGCCTCGGGCAGCCCCACCTGCATGGCGGTATCGACCGCCGCTTTTACGATCGGTATGATCATGGGGTAGGCGAGGCCCACGTCTTCGTTCGCGCATACCAGCAGCCGCCTGCAGGCGTTCGGCAGGTCCCCCGCCGCAAGGATGCGCGCCAGATAATAGACGGCTGCGTCCGGGTCGGAGCCGCGCATGGATTTCTGGTAGGCGGAGAGCATGTCGTAGTAGTCGTCGCCCTGCCTGTCGTAATGCACGCCGCTTTTGGCCGCGACCGCCCGGGCCGTGGACAGGGTCACCCGGCGGGGCCGGTCCGGGTCCGCCCCGGGGCTGGCGAGGGCGGTCAGCTCCGTGAGCGTGACCGCGCGGCGCATATCGCCGGCGGCGGCCGCCGCGATCAGCTCCGGCACGCCCTCATCCGGCTGGAAGACCGTACCCAGCTCTTCGCCCAGCCTGCCGAACGCGCGGGCGACGCCGCGTACGGCATCTTCGACAGACAGGGGCTTGAATTCGAAGACCGTACTGCGGCTGAGTACGGCGTTGTAGATGTAAAAAAAGGGGTTCTCGGTGGTGGAGGCGATCAGCGAGATATCGCCGTTTTCGATATACTGCAGCAGGCTCTGCTGCTGCTTTTTGTTGAAGTACTGGATCTCGTCAAGGTAGAGCAGCACGCCGTTCGGGGCCGCTACCGTGCCCACCTGCGCGATCACCCGGCGAACGTCGTCCAGCGAGGCGGTGGTGCCGTTCAGGGCGCACAGACGCTTTTTTGAAGCCGCCGCGATGATGCGCGCGGCGGTGGTTTTGCCGGTGCCGGGCGGGCCGTAAAAGATCAGGTTCGGCGAAGCGCCGCTTTCCACGATGTTCCTGAGCGGCGCGCCGGGGGCAAAGAGGTGCTCTTGACCGATGATCTCGTCCAGCGTCTCCGGGCGGATCCGGTCAGATAACGGTGCTGCCATAGATCGCTCCTTTTGTCGGTTAGTCGGATGGGGGAAGGGGCAGGAAAGAAAAAACCGGGCAACTCCCGCTGCCCGGGCTCAGACGTGTGAGAACGGCAGATCGCCCCTGTCCGCCGTGTGCTGACGGCCGCTCACCAGGCGGTCTTCAGTTTGCCCGTCTCCATGATATACCGTTTGCCGCGCGGGATCTCCACTCCCGTGCCGTTGGGCAGGATCAGGGTGACGGCGGCGTCTGTTTTGTTCACGATCTCGGAAGAGACGTTGTCGCAGTAAAGCACCGGGTATTCGCCCGCTTCGAGCGTGAGTACCGTATCGGCGCCCGTTATATATACCTTGTCGGCCCCGCCGGAGAGCGAGATCTGCATCTCGCCGCCGCCGGCCAGCAGCGTGCCTATGTGGCCCGAAAGCGCGCAGCCCGCTTCCCCTACGCCCGTCAGCTTTACCGTGCCGAGTTCGCAGCCGCCCGTGATCCCGGCGTTCGGCAGATCGAATTCGACCTCCCGGTCGGGGTAGGAGCCCTCCGGCAGCTCAACCGCATCGGCGGCGGGGCTTTCAAAGCGGATCGGCCGTTTTTCGCCGCCGCCGAGCACCTTCGCGAGACCGTCGGCGGAGGTCACGGTGCGGATCACCTTTCCCGCGTCGTCTGTAAGGCTCGGCAGCTCCTCGAGCGCCGTGTTGAGCGCGGCCTGTATGCGGGATGCGACGGAGTATTCCTCCGCCGAGGGGTCGGGCGGCCCCGGAACAGGCGGCTTGGCCCTGCAGGCGGCAAACGTCCCCAGCAGAGCGGCGGCGCACAGTACGGCGGCGGGTCTGATAAGCTTTACGGCCTTCATAGGGCGATCGGTCCTTTCATTCGGGAGATCTGCTTTGAAACCGCCGGCAGCGGGCGCGTCGGTCCGTCTGATATGCCGTTCCCGCTTTTATTCCGCGGTTTCTTCGTAGTGCAGCGTATAGTTCGTATCTTCGGAGAGGCGGAACGTGACCGTGAAATCCCCGTAGGCGGCGAGGGCGCCAAGGCCCGTCACCTCGGCCGTCACCAGCATATCCCGGTGGAACGAGGCGCTGTTCAGGCGGTTTTCGGCAAGGTCGATCTCGGCGTTCACGCTTGAATCCGTATCCGTATACTCCAAAGTATAATCGCGAATCTGTAAATAATCTTTAAGCGCTTCAAAGCCGGCGTAGACGGCTTCGGGGTCCCGTTCGGGGCCGAACACGCGGAGGATCTCTTCGCGGTCGGCGCACTCGCGCGGCGGTTTGGCTTCGTCTGACTCCTGCGCGTTTTCATCGGCTTCGGGCTGTTCCGGATCGATGTAGAAACGGTAAGAGATACGAAGCAGGTTGTCGCTCACGCGCGTTTCGGTCACCGCGTTGCCCTCCTCGTCCTGCCGCTGGTTGCCGTGCTCGTCGGTCACGTTTTCGACGAGCATATCGCGTTCGGGCACGGTATCGAGGGGCTTCGCGTTCACGGCGGCGAAGAGCAGACAGCCGCGCGCTTCTTCCGCCGTCAGCTCGCGGGAGGAGGCGCCGGGCTTCGGATCCTGCCCCATGATCAGGCTCGCGAGCTGTTTCGCGGCTTCGCCCAGCAGGGCGGGGGCGTCTTCCTTCGCCGGCGTTACGGCGGGGTCGGAAACGGAGAGAGAGACGCTCTCTTCGATCTTTGCCGCGGTGTTTACGCCGTTTTCAAGCGCGGCGGCGTAGAGCGCGCCGGGGGAGAGGTCGGCGGGCGTGTCAAGGATCTCGATCCTGGCGAGGCGTTCCGCGTTCTCGCGTACGTCGGCCATGATCCGGCAGCCGCCGAGGCCGCACAGGGCGGCGGCGCTCAGCAGAACGCTGACGCAGGTTTTCAGTGTTTTCACGAAAAAGCAGCTCCTTTCATGCCTCGGCTGGGGCCGGGGCTTCTACGCTGTAGGATTCCTTCAGGCCCTGCTCGTCAAAGATGAACACCGCCTGCACGGCGAGCTCCAGGGCCTTTTCCACGGTTTTCGGCTGCAGAATGTCCGCTTTGTCGAGACGGGTGTGGTAGTAGCGGGGCGGGCCGGGGTTCATGGCGCAAAAGCCCACGGCGGCCACGCCCCCCTGCGTCATGGCGGCGGCGTCCGTCGCGCCGGCGAAGAGCACGTTTCTTTGCAGAGAAAGACCTGAGGCCTTTCCGGCCGCTTCCACCAGCGCGCAGGCGGCGGGGCTCTGTTTTACGGTGCCCGTCATATCCCGGTGGTAGATCGCCATGTCGTCGTAATCGCGGATCGTGTCAAGGGCGATGAACACGGTCTCCACGTTCGGGTCGCAAAGCTCCGGGTGGCTCTTTACCGCCGCCTTCGCGCCGCGAAGGCCCGCTTCCTCCGCGCCCGTGAGCAGCACGGCGACCTCGGTGTTTTCAAAACGGATCCTGTTGTCGCCGAGGAATTTCATCACGCCGGCGGCGGTCATGCAGCCGGTCAGGTTGTCGTTCGCGCCGTCCACGACGAGCTTATCGTTCATGAAGAAGATCAGCATGAAATACCCCGGGATAAACGCGCAGCCGATCCAGATCAGAACGTCGTTTTCGCCCTTGATGAGCCCCAAAACGGAGATCGCGATCTGATAGATCAGCCCCAGAAGCGGGTAGACGAAGGTAAAATACAGAAATTTCGCGCCGCCGACGTAGGTGGGCCGCCATTCTACCGAGGAATCCGCGTGCCCCGCAAGGATGATGCGGCGCTTTGTTTCGCCCCCGGCCTTTCTCACGCACCATATGTTGTGGGATTCAGCCTTCGGGTAGAAGGAATCCGTAAAGGGTTTGTAAAAGAGGAACTCAAAGAGCAGCATCAGCACGATTACGGCGCAGCACACGAGCGTCGCGGCGGGGCCGTAGGGGATCCCCCTCGCGAGGAACAGGTTCGCGATCCCTGCCGCCGTGCCGATCAGCAGAAAGATCCCGGCAAGCCGCAGCCAGCCCATAAAGGCTCTGGGCGAGAGGCGGAACGTATCCTCTGTCACGGCGTCGGCCGCGTCGCCGATCTGCTCGGCCATATAGCGCTGGGCGTTCAGCTCCGCCTCGCTGCCCGCCTCGCGCGGGCCGAACTGCTGGCAGATCTTTTTTACGCCCCGTACGGCGAAATTCGTATACATCCTGAGCGTCGGGTAAAAGTTTTTTACGCTGTCCTGTGCTTTCATAACGATCCCTTTCTTTTGTCTTTTGTCTTTTTGCGGCTTATTCCGATTCGATCGCGAGCGCGACGCAGAGCTCGCCGTTTTTTACCGCCGTCCCGGCGCGGGCGGCGCAGGCGTAAACGCTTTCGGCCTCTTTGATGAGCGCCGCGGGGTCCTTTCCGTTCGTTCTGAAATACAGAACGGTCTCTTTCTCGGTTTCTTCCGTGAAATCCGGCAGCAGCATGGCTCTCCTCCTCAGCGATAGATGTTGAAATTGACGTAGCCGAGAAAGCGCGTGCCCCAGAACTCGACTCCCGTCAGGTTCACCCGGTCGGGATATACGCGCACGTAGTAGCCCTGCGAGGAGCGCATATAGCGCTCGCTGCGCTTTTCGGCGTTTGGCGTGACGGAGCGCGGCGAGGATACGCTCGGGATGTGTACGAAGGTGGCGTACGAGCCGCCGTAATCCGTGATATTCAGGCGCTCGTTCATTGAAACGCTGTCGAAATCCCAGTGCGAATGGCCGTTGAAGAAGATCACGTTCTTATACGTCTGCAGCAGTTTTCTGAGCCGTACCTCGTCCTTCGTGCCGACGGTATAGGTCAGATCGTAGGTCACGCCCTTGTTGTTGATCAGGTTCCCCTCGCCCCTGGCGGGGTCGCCGCTGTCGTCCGCCATAAAGGTGTGGAAGTAAAGATAGATCCGGGAATCCGGATGGGCTTTGAACTGCGATTCGAGCCAGTCGAGCTGGGCGTCGTCCAGCAGACGGGAGTCGGGGGAGTTATAATCCCACCACTGCTGGCTTAAGAACACGAACACGTCGCCGCCGGCGTTCTCCGGCGCCACCGTAAAATCGACGCCGTTGGGGGCGAGGGTCACGCC
>CADBOC010000269.1 GCA_902796175.1 Oscillospiraceae bacterium
AACAGGCGTTTGCTTCTGCCGTCCGCCTCGTTTTCGCGGAACGTCAGCAGCTCCTTCTGCGCCAGCGAACGCGCCAGCAGATTCACGCGCTGCTTGGAAGCGCCGAGGTTTTCCGCCAGCGTTTTCTGCGTACAGCCGGGGGCCAGAGAGACCTCCTCGAGCGCGCGCAGCATGGGCACGGTCACGCCGTACCGCTTCGCAACCGTTTCATACAGCCGGATCGTCTCCGACGGCTGTCCGTTTGTTTGCACAGGATCCGTTTCTGCCACGGTTTTCGCCGCCTTTCTGTTACAAGAGGCAATCATCGCCTCTCATCATTCTTCTTCACGCTTCCCTATTATACCACCCGCGCAAAAAAAGTAAACAGAAATTGACTATATTTTTTCATTGACCGCATCCGCAAAAAAACAGATCGCGGCGTGAGGTTTCGCGGGAAAACCGCGTCTAAAGGGTGAAAGGCGGCTCGAGCGCCTTTCGGAAAGGAGAAGCGCATGGATAAGGGCGCAGGCAGCTACCTTCGTTATCTGGCCGGCGACGACGAAGGGCTTGCCGATCTCATCCGGGAATACCGGGACGGGCTGATCTTTTATCTGAACGGCTTTGTAAACGACCTCCACGCGGCGGAGGACCTGGCGGAGGAGGTATTCATCCGGCTTGCGGTGAAAAAGCCGCGCTTCAAAGAGAGATCCTCCTTCAAAACGTGGCTCTACGCCATCGGGCGGAACGAGGCCTACAGCGCCATACGGCGAAAAAAGGCCGTCTACGTGCCGCTGGAGGAGCTGCCGGAGCTGCCGGACGTGTACGGCTGCCCGGATCTCAGCTTTTTCGCGGAAGAAAGAAACCGCGCGCTGCACCGCTGTCTCGGCAGGCTGAAAAGCGAATACCATCAGGTGCTGTGGCTCTATTACTTCGAGTCGCTCTCCGCAAAAGAGATCGCCGCCGTGATGGACCGGTCCGTTCACAGCGTGGATACGCTTTTGTACCGGGCGAGGCTCGCCGCGAAGCGGGAGCTTGAAAAGGAGGGATTCGACCATGAAAACCTATGACGAAACCATACGCGCCGTATTTCAGGGGCGGGACGCGCGCCTGAAGGAAAAAGCGCGAAAGAACAGACGGCTGAAACGCACGCTGATCCCCATCGCCTGCGGCGCGGCCGTGCTTGCCGCCGGGCTCGCTCTGTGGCGCGGCGGGAGACTGCAAAAGGATCTGTCTACGGCGAAACAGACGGCGGACGTTCAGACTACGGTACCGGCCGTATTCCCGGAGGCGCCCGCTCCGCCCCCGGAACAAACGCAGGTCCCGGTTTCGGCGGCGGAGCCTTCCGCCGCGGCCGAAACGACCGCCGCCGGCGTTTCACAGGGGTATACCGTCCCCGCGCCGGTCGAAAGCGCGCCGAACGGATCCGCCGTGACCGCGCCCGCGCAGCGGCCCACCGAGCCGGACGTACCGGATGAGGGAAATTACGGCGGCCCCGTCAGCGGCGGGATCGGCGGGGCCTTCATCCCCGCTCTGCCGGCGGACCGGACGATCGCCGCCGTCGGCGAGACGATCACGGACGAAGAGGCGGCGGCGTACTTCGCCGAGCGAAAAAACGCGCTCGCCGTCTCCCTCGGCGCGAGCGGCGTCGCGGCGGACGACCTCCGCGTTTCCGAACGCGGCTACTGCCACGTCTCTTACGCCGGCGCCGAGGGCGAACGGCTCGAAGCGCGCGAAAACTTCCGGGATTACCTGGTATACAACGGCGATACGCTGGTCGCCATCGTCACACTTTCAAAGGAAGGCGGCAGGCTCTTCGACACCCCCGCCTTCGGCGCGCCGTGGTTCAAAGACTATGATGCGTTTTTGCGGCAGCATAAAGGCGAAGCGCTCCTTTACGTCTACGCCGGCCTGGCGGAGTTCATCTTAACGCCCGACGGCAGCGTATATTCCCCCCTGCAGGGGATCGAGCCCCGGGCGTATCTGGAGGGGATAAGTGACCCGTACGCGCTCTTTTACCACCCGAGCGCCGTATTCGTCCCGTAACGTTCCCTCGCATATCCGAATACCGGGGCGTACCGATCCCGGATCGATCGGTACGTCCCGGTTTTTTTTGCAAAAAAGGTTGACTCCGTGTCAAAAGACTGCTATACTATTGTTGACATCATGTCAACGATCATTTTTGTCATAAACGGAAAGGGGGAGCTATGATCAAGGGAACGCCGGAGCTGATCGCCGAGCGGCGCGAGGCGATCATCAACGCCTGCGAAAAGCTGTATCAGACGATGAGCTTCAGAGAGATCACGCTCAAGGAGATCGGAAACGAGGTCCCCTTTTCGCGGCCGACGATCTACAATTATTTTCAGACCAGGGAAGAGATCTTTCTCGCGCTTTTTCAGCGGGAATACGAACGGTGGAACAGGGATCTCGCCGCGATCACAGAGCAAAACGAAACGCTTTCGAACAGAGCGCTGGCGGACCGGATCGCCAAGTCCCTTGAAAAACGGCCGCAGCTTTTAAAGCTGCTCGCCATGAACAACTACGACATGGAGGCCGCCAGCCGAGAGGAGCTGCTGATCGCCTTCAAAACGGCGTACGGCCGCTCGATGGATACGGTGCGCGCAATGCTCCGCAAATTCCGTCCCGATATGAAGGACGCGGAGATACAGAGCTTTATCTACGTCTTTTTCCCCTTTATGTTCGGGATCTACCCCTATGCGGCGGTGACCGAAAAGCAGCAAAACGCGATGCGGGCGGCGAACGTAGATTTTACCTATCGATCGGTCTACGAGATCGTGAACGCCTGCATCCTGCGCCTGTTGGGAGAGACGGAGACATAACGGGCAAGAAACAGAAAAAACAGTCCCGGCCGGCAGACGGCCGGCGGATCGGAGGAAACGGAAATGAAAGAAAAGATCGTACAGACGGCGGGCAGAGAGCAGTTAGGGTCGTTCGCCCCGGTCTTCGCGCATCTCAACGACGACGTGCTCTTCGGCGAGGTATGGAACGAAGAAGCGATCGACGTAAAAACGAAGTGCGTCGTCACCGTTGTGAGCCTGATGGCGTCGGGCGTTACGGATTCTTCCCTCGTCTATCACCTGCAGAACGCGAAGGCGCACGGCGTAACGAAGGAGGAGATCGCGGCGATTATCACCCACGCGACCATGTACGTCGGCTGGCCGAAGGGCTGGGCGGTCTTCCGCCTCGCGAAGGACGTCTGGAACGAAGAGACGCCCGCCCTGACGGAAAAAGACAGGTTTCAGAATACGATCCCCTTCCCCATCGGGGAAGAAAACCCGTACGGGCAGTTCTTTACGGGGCAGAGCTATCTGGCGCCTGTCTCCACCGAACAGGTGCCGGTGTTCAACGTGACCTTTGAGCCGGGCTGCCGCAACAACTGGCACATCCATCACGCGAAAAGCGGCGGCGGACAGATGCTGATCGCGGTCGGCGGCAGAGGCTATTATCAGGAGTGGGGCAAAGCGCCCGTGGAGATGACGCCCGGCGCGGTGATCAACATCCCGCCCGAGGTCAAACACTGGCACGGCGCCGCGCCGGACG
>CADBOC010000270.1 GCA_902796175.1 Oscillospiraceae bacterium
CCTAACGTTCGTTCGTTAGTCAAGGCCTGATGCAGGAGATTTTTTTAAAGATAAAAACGATTCAAGTTCGGTTTGAATCGGAACTGCCTTGTGAATGTGTGTATGAATCTCGATAAAAAGGAAAAAGCCCTTGAAAAACAAGGACTTTTTGGCACCCCCAGCGGGAATCGAACCCACAACTAACCCTTAGGAGGGGTTTATTATATCCATTTAACTATGGAGGCGTACAGTTTGCTGTACTGTTGAAGAACACAGGTATTTTAACAAAAAAAAACCTGTTTGTCAATCATTGTTTCCTGTTTTTTTATGTGAATCTTGCAAGTGCCGAAAAAATATGATAGAATAAGACCTACAACATCGATATCATCTGGGGATGGTCTTTTGCGTATTACGAAATCAGTCGTATCTCTTTTTCTGGCTGCGGCGCTTCTTTTTATATGCGTTCCTTTATTCACTCCGTTTCGGAGTCTATATGATCCTGCCGCACTGGCTCCCGCGATTGCGCAAAACAAACGGTTTTCTACAACAGAAAACAAACCGTCTGAGCGCTTCTTGCCGATGCTTACCGAAACCGGCGAAGGAGAGACGGATGAAGGCGCAGCGCAACGTCTTGCTGCTGACGCAGGACCTTCTGAGCCGGAATCCGTCTCCGAAAAAAAGCTTCTTCGACAGGTCGAAAAGGCGGTTGCAGCAACAGAAGCTCCCATGCAGGAATTCACAGACCGGAGTACTGCCGGGTCGGCGGTTTCTTATACGACGCTGATCCCCGGTCTGGCACAACGGGATCGCCTGCAAAGCGCTGAAGACGTAAAATATTACAGTTTTTCCGCAAAAGAGAGGGGCGTTTTACAGGTCTCGCTCACCAGCGTCAAAAGAATGGATCTCGCGGGATTTACCCTTTCGATCTTCGGAACATATTATCTGAACGGAACAGACGGAGAAAAGGGCGTTCGGCTTCTGCATTCGGAACAGATCTACTCAAACGGCGAAACGTATCTTTCGCCGAACATCGGCATCGGCTCCGGAACTTATTATCTTGCGGTATCATCCGGTTACTATCCGAATCTGAACAGCTTTGAGCTTATCCTCAGCTTTACTGCCGGAACACAATACGAAATCGAGTGCAACGATACGCCTGCGCGGTATACGGAAATCTATTCGGGTGTTCCCGTAAAGGGGAGCGCATCTGTGCTGACTGAGAAGCAGGACCTCGACTGGTATATGATGCGTATGCATACAAACGGCGCCTTATCGATCCTTTTTTCTCATGAAGCAGGTTCTTCACAGAACGTTCTGTTCAAAATCACGGTCTATGACGCGCAGATGCGCGAGATCTATACCGGTCTTTCCTATGACGGCGATGCCGTTTTGCGCAGCGGTTCTTTGGGCGTACCTGAGGGTTACTGCTTTGTCTGCGTGGAAAGCAGAGCCCGTCTGCGGGGCGATTATACCATGACTGTCGGGAAAGACAGCGCTGATCTTTATGAAAAAGAACCGAACGATTCCGCCGATACGCCGACGCTGATACAAAACGGGCGACCGGTGATCGGGTCGCTGCAGTCTCGAGGCGGGGAACCGGACCGGGATCATTACCGTTTTCCGGTGGATGCGGACGGTGTGATCCGATTGAGCCTTGAAGCGGATCCGGTGGAGCCGGATAAAAACGATCCTGTTAATGCGGTACGGCGCCTGACGCTCACCGACGGGGAAGGGCATATCCTCTATCAGGCTCAGATGCTGCAGACCGATCCTTTGATACAGAGCGGAGAGATCGGTATAAAAGCCGGCGTTTACGATATCTGCGTGGATCACGACGGTCTCTATGCCGGTGAAGGAAATTATAGCCTGCGCGCCGTATTTGAACCGAAGAAAGGCTATGAGCTTGAATTCAACGGCGAGCCCGGATCCGCCTCGGCGCTTTCTTTGAATTCCGCCTGTAAAGGTATGTTTTCAAGTCTCGCCTCCGGTGCTGATACGGACTGGTATACCTTTGAGATCATAAACAGCGGCCAATACACGCTTTCGTTTACCCACGACGCGTCCGACGCTGACGGAACCGTTATGAAAGCGGAGCTTTATCATGCGGACGCAAACGAAAAGCTTGCTGACAAAAACGGTGAAACGCTCCATTCTCTCAACGGGGATCGTATTTCTGACGCGTTTTTGTACATATTGGCACCCGGCAGATATTATCTGAAGATATCACCCGGTCTGTTTACTTTTGACGGCGCCTATACCGTATGCGTATCCACAGGATCATAATTATGAAAAGCAGGAAACAATGAAAGGAGCAGAGTTATAAATATGCGTTATTCCGTTTCATCCTACAGCTACAGCGGACTGACCAACCGGGGAGATTATACGGAGCTCGGTCTGATCGAGCTCGCAAAGGAGCAGGGCTTTTCCGCCATTGAATTTGCGGAGATCCACGCGCCGGAGGGCACAGATAAAAAACAATACGCCGCGCTTCTTGCGGACGAAGCGAAGCGCTGCGGCATATCGATCGCCGCCTACTGCATCGGCGCGGACCTGCTTTACGGCGGAGAAAAAGAGATCGAACGGCTGAAAGGGGAGGCTGAGATCGCAGCCGCGCTCGGCGCCGGCGTAATGCGCCACGACGCCAGCGGCGGTTACCGCAGGGAAGACCGCGCCTTCCGCGGGTTTGCGGATGCGCTGCCTGTGATCGCGGATGGCTACCGCGCCGTTACGCAGTACGCAAAAACACTCGGCGTTCGCACCTGCATCGAAAACCACGGGTTCTTCTGCCAGGACGCGAATCGCGTTGAGGCGATCATCAACCGCGTTGCGGATGAGAATTTCGGCGCGCTCGTCGACATCGGCAATTTCCTCTGCGCGGATGAGGATCCCGCCGTTTCCGTAGGACTTCTTGCGCCCTACGCGTTTCACGTTCACTGCAAGGATTTTCACATAAAAAAGGGAACGGAATTTGTGCCTCCGGACGGATTTTTCATGACGCGCGGCGGCAATTATCTGCGCGGCGCGATCATCGGTCATGGGTCGGTGCCGGTCGAACAGTGCGTCAGGATCCTGAAAAAAGCCGGGTATGACGGATATTATACGGTCGAATTCGAAGGCATGGAAGACCCCCGCCTTGGCGTTGCGGCCGGTCTGCGGACGCTGCGCAAGATAGAATCGGCGCTGTAAGAGGATCTCATCCATGGAACTGCCGGAAGACGGATTCTTTATGTCTGAGGCGCTAAGACACGCAGCCAAAGCCGCAATGGCAGGCGAAGTGCCCGTCGGCGCCGTAATCGTTCAAAACGGCGCGATCATCGGAACGGGCAGAAACCGCAGAGAGGAGCACAAAAACGCGCTCTCACATGCCGAGATCGAGGCGATCGATCAGGCGTGCAAAAAACTCGGCGGCTGGCGTCTGTCGAACTGCACCCTTTACGTTACGCTGGAACCATGTCCGATGTGCGCCGGCGCGATCATCAACGCACGGATCGATCGTGTCGTTTATGGCGCGGCGGATCCGAAAGCCGGGAGCGTTCACAGCATAACGGATCTGTTTGCGTATCCTTATAATCACTGCCCTTCGGTGACGGCGGGCGTCATGGAAAACCAATGCGCCGATATGCTGCGTTCGTTCTTTGCGCAGCTGCGTACGAAAAACATATAACAAACGAAAGGAGCGTTCTTATGCAAAATCAGTACGATCTGCCGGGCGGTTTACGGCGAGGCGCCAGATATGATTCCATCTTTTATGGCGCGTATGCCGGTGAGACCGCGACCTTTGATATCCGGGTTCGCTTCCATTTCAAACGCAGGCTGAATCCTGCTCTTTTGCAGAAAGCGGCGGATGAAGCGCTTCTTGCGTACCCTGAATTTGCCGTTCGCCCTGTAATATACAAAGGACGGATCTGCTATCGACAAAACGACAGGCACGTCAGGATCTGCGACGACGACGGCAAAAAACTCTATTTCGGGACAGACGGGCCGGACGGCACGAACGGATATCTGTTTGTATTTCTGCTTCGGGATAAAACGCTGACGCTTTCCCTGTTCCACGGACTTACCGACGCCCGCGGTATGATCGCCTATATCGTGACCGTTCTATGGAACTATCTGCGCGAGGTGTTCCTGCCCGCAAGATGGATGAAGCCTCTCTATTTTGAGAAATTCGGAATCCGGTTTGACCGGCATATGTTCGATGAAATGCAGGATACGGAACGGTATGATCCGCTGGTACATTTCGCGAAACCGGGCGACCCCGTCGATCTGATCGACACTGCCCGGCTGTTCCGTCTGCCGCCGGAGCCCGACGACGCCGCGGCAGGCACGTGTCGTCTGCTGAATCTTGAAATCTCAAACGAACAGTTCCTGCAGAAAACAAAACAGCTTGGCACCTCGTTTGCGCCTCTGCTTGCGGCGCTGACGGCTCGCGCCGTCGCCGGTCTGGCAGACGTTGGGGATCGGATCATCTCCGTTGTTACAACTGTGGACGGTCGCCGTCTGCTCCCAACCAATTCTCTGGGCAATATGGCGTACAACTGTCCGCTGCCGGTCGAAAAACAGGATCTGTCGCTGCCGCTTGCGGAGCTTTGCCGAAAACTGCGGGAAGATATGCGCAGTCAGGTCACAGCGGAAAACGCGGCAAAAACCTACTCGTTTATTCTGCGTCAGTGTGATGAGATAGACGCGATGGGCGATATCCGCGACGTGAACGCCGCTCTGACCGGGCCGAACGGCTTAAAGACGCTTACAACCAACGGAACGCTGTTTCTGACGTATCCCGGAAAAGTCGGAAACAACGCGATATCACGCGTTCTGCTTGAAAGCGTTACGCCCGGCATGCTGGCGATGGAACGGGCGATCGTGGTATATTCACACCGTGATTCCATGATCGTTCAGTTGACGCAGAAAAGCGACGATATGTCTTTGATCCTCGCTTTGAGGCGCGAACTTGAGAAAGAGGGGTTCAAGCCTCGTATGCATGATCTGGGACGGATCACACAGAACGTACTCGCGCTTTCAAAGCTGCCCGTTGCGGCTGAAACAGAAGCAGGGTAAATCAATCAGCCGTCGTTCCTTTTTACGGAGCGACGGCTTTTCTTTATTTTTTCAATGTGCCGAGCAGCCCTCTTACCAGCTGTCTGCCGACTTCACGCCCCATGCTGTTCAACGCGGAGGCCGCAGCTTTTTCAAGGGCCGACGTTTTCTTTTTTCCGCCCGTCTGTCTGCCGGAGGTAACCTGTTTCTTTTTCGCCTGCGCGGTTTTACCTGCTGAAGACTTGCGCTTTTCTTCGGCCTGTTCTTCTTTTTCACGGATCGCCGCCGCTTCTGCTTCTGCTTTTTCGACCCGCTCGGCCTCAAGCAGCTCAAACGCGGATTCCCGGTCGATGCTCGCGGCGTACTTGCGGTATAAAGGAGAGGTTTTTACCGCGTCTGTGATGCGGGCTGTTTCCACTGCGTTCATGCTGCTTCTGGGGGGCAGGATAAACACGCGCTGCGCGATCCCGGGCACGCCCTTCTCATCCAGAACGGAAACCACGGCTTCGCCGGTAGCAAGCTCCTGCAGGACCTGCTCCGTGTCAAACGCGGGGTTGACGCGGAACGATCTTGCGGAAGCGTGCAGATCCTTTTGCTCGTTGGGGGTGTACGCCCTCAGCGCGTGCTGGATCCGGTTGCCGATCTGGGCAAGGACCGTCTGCGGAACGTCGCTTGTTTTCTGTGTGATGAACCATACGGATACGCCCTTTGAACGGATCAGCCGAACGACCTGTTCGATCTTCTGCAGGAGCGTTCTGGGCGTATCCTGAAACAGCAGATGCGCTTCGTCAAAAAAGAAAGCGATCTTCGGTTTTTCAAGGTCGCCCGCCTCGGGCAGAAGCTCATACAGCTCCGTCAGCATCCAAAGAAGAAACGTACCGTAAAGCAGAGGCTGTTCAAAAAGCTCACTGCAGGAGAGGATGTTCATTACGCCTCTGCCGTCGGCGTCCCAGTCGAACCAGTCTGCGATCTCAAGCGCGGGCTCGCCGAAAAAAAGATCTCCGCCCGCGTCCTGCAGCCCCAGAAGAGCCCGCTGAACGGCGCCGACGCTCTGCGCGGAAACGCTGCCGTATCTGATCCTGAATTCCGCAGCGTTCTCAGCGGTATACTGCAGCATGGCGCGCAGATCTTTCAGATCGATGAGCAGCAGCCCCCGGTCGTCCGCGATGCGGAATACGATCCTGAGAACGCCGGTCTGCGTTTCATTGAGCCCCAGCAGTCTGGCCAGCAGCTCCGGTCCCATCTCGCTGACAGTGGTTCGTACGGGATGCCCGAGTTTGCCGAATACATCAAAAAAGCGGACAGGGTAGGACGTATACGAAAAATCCCGGATCCCCATCGTTTCGATGGATCGAAGAATGTGTTTGTTTGCGCGGCCAGGCTCACACATACCGGAAATATCCCCTTTGATATCCGTGATGAACACAGGGACCCCCATATCGCTGAAGGATTCCGCGATCACCTTGAGCGTTACGGTTTTGCCCGTTCCGGTCGCGCCGGAGATGATGCCGTGTCTGTTCGCCATGGCGGGCTCCAGATAGACGCGTTCTTCGCCTGTGCCAAGCCAGATCTTATTGATATCGGGTGTATACATCTCAGTTTTCTCCCTTCGTTTTACACGTTACGGCATAATAAAATGAGCGCGCCGCACGAGCAGATCGCAGAACGGCAGCAGACCGTCCCGATCCTCGGCGCTGAATCTCGAAACAACAGGCGCGTCAAGGTCCAGCACGCCGAGCACACGCTCCTCCCATATAAGCGGGATCACAAGTTCGCTTTTTGACGCGGGATCGCAGGCGATATGCCCCGGGAAGAGGCGTACGTCTTCCACAATCAGCGCTTCTTTTTGCAGAGCGGCTGTTCCGCACACGCCCGCGCCGAGGCCGATGCGCGTACAGGCAGGTTTGCCCTGAAAAGGCCCCAGATACAGGAAAGAATCTTTCAAAAAATAAAAACCTGCCCAACTGACGCCGGAAAGAGCATGAAAGAGAAGCGCCGCGGCGTTCGCGTAATTGCTGACGGAAACACTGACGTCTTTTGTGATCGCGTCAAGCTGCCGGGTCAACAGACGGTAGTCAACGCCCATTTTGTCCGCCCCCTTGATCTTTCTATATTTATCATATCATTTCTTTCTGCTTCTGTAAAGCTTTTATTTTCGTGTTTATCCTACACGACGGCAGAATAAGGACCTTAAACAGACCAAAAAAGAGGAGGACGGTCCTTGACTTTCATTCTCAGAATGTTACAATATACACAAGGATTACAAACAGGAGGGGAATATGCCAAACAATACGGTTTCGTTTTATCTGCTGACAGACACGCATCTTGTTTCTCCCGACATCTGGGAAGAGGGAAAACCGATCGATCTGCGTGAACGGGGCGACCAGATCGCGTTAAAGGCAACGCCTCAGATCCTCGATTCGTTCATCGATAAGATCCTGGCGGATCGGGATACGAACGTCGTGGTTTTTACCGGCGATAACGTGAACGGTGGCGACGTTGCTTCTCACAACGAATTCCGCGACAGGCTGCAAAAACTGAAGGACGCGGGAAAAACGGTTTACGTCACCTGCGCGACGCACGATTACTGCAGCACGGGAGAGGATGAGTGCGTTTTTCACGAAGCAATACGTTACACAAAAACCGGAACCCAGCCGATCCCGTTTCTCAGAAAGCACGAGCTTTTTGATTTCTACAGGGAATTCGGGCCGGATCAGGCACTGAGCGTACACGGCGAAAGCGGTTCTTATACGGTCAAACCCGGTGAAGGTCTGCGGTTGATCATGATCTGCGACAACGGCAACGGCAGGAGCCACTGCGGTTTGTTTGAGGACGGCGTACGCTGGCTGACGGAACAGATCCGCGAAGCAAAGAAAGCCGGCGATTACGTTATGCTCGCCGTACATCACCCTGTTCTGCCGCCGTGGGAGGTATTTCGCCACATGGCGGAATATGAACTGTACGGCGGCTATCAGGAGCTGTGGAAGCTTATGTGCGAAGAGGGCGTGCGGGTCGTTTTTACCGGTCATACACACGTGCAGAGCATACGAAAATACACAGATGAAGAAGGGCGCTGGTTCCTTGACGTTTCTACGATCGCGCTGGCGAACGCCGCTGGAAAAATGAGAAAGATAACGGTCGATACAGCCGCGGCCGTCTGCTCTGTTGAGAGCGTCGGGATCGATACCTTGAAAGGGATTGACACCGGCGGTCTTTCCGCGTACGATCATCTGTACCATCTGAATTTCCCCGGGATCATCGAAAAGCTTTTGCCCCTTGGCGCATCGGATTTCGACGCCTTTTTGTCGCTCGGCGAAGGGCTGCTGCCGATAGACAAGCTCCGTTCGCACAGATTCCTTGTTCAGAAAGTATGCAGAAAAGCGCTTCGGATCCCGCTTTCGACCGCGGCGAAGCTCGGCGGTACATGGCGCGGCTTTTCCAGGGAGGAACGCAGGCAGCTCAGAAAAGAACCGCTTATCACTTCCGTTTATGAGATTCTGCGTCATATTTATACCGGGAACGCCCCTTTTTCGCCCGAAACAAAGGTCTACCGCGTATTCAGCGGCGCAGCGAAAAAGATAGACGGCCTCGTTCGGCGTTTTCACATACAGAAAGCGCTCGATCTGATCCCGCCCGGTTCCTCGCTTGCCGAGATGGCGGAAGACTTTTTGTATAACAACCGGACCGGAGACGACGATACAGTTACATTCAGCCTGAAATGAAACGATAGGGGAGGAACGATCAGATGTTCGACAACACAAAAGCTCCGGGGCTTGAGATCAGCGCTTTTGAGGGACGGGGATACGACAGGACCATGATCTTCAGGACCTGGTGTGTCGCGTTCCTTACGCAGGATGACGAATACACCGTTAATACGTATATGGAAAGGCATACGGAAACGGACGAGGTCTTTGTGCTTCTCAAAGGGGAAGCGACGCTTTATATCGGCATTGAACGGACCCCAGTCAGAATGGAGCCGAATAAGCTGTATAACGTCACAATGGGCACATGGCATAACATCGTCTGCTCCGCGGACGCCAGCGTTCTGATCGCGGAAAACAGCGATACGGACAAGCGCAATACAGATTACCACATGCTGTAACAAGTTCGGCAGAAAATGCGAAACGGGTCCTTGACAATACTGCGTGTATTTGGTATACTTACAATCACAGAAACAGTTTGGAGGATATAAAAATGAAACACATCAACACCATCGGCACACGCAACCTTTGCGAAAGCGCGCAGAACGGCGGCTGCGGCGAATGCCAGACCTCCTGCCAGTCCGCGTGCAAGACCAGCTGCGGGATCGCGAATCAGGAGTGCGAGAAGGTACAGAAAAAAACGCAGGAATGATTTTTCTGAACATCTGAGAGATGCGGGCACTTTCGATTTTTCGAAAGTGCTTTTGCTATAACGGGGGAAGTATGATCCATCAGTATAAAATGGGCGGTCTGAACATCGTGCTTGACGTCAATTCCGGCTCCGTACATACGGTAGACGACGCCGCGTATGATATGATCTCCCTGTTTGAAACAACAGAAAAAAGCAGGCTGATCGAAACGATCTCAGCAAAATACTGCCATTTGCCGGATTATACGCCGGAAGAGATAGCCGCCTGCTGGCAGGAGATCGACGCCTTGAAGAAAAGCGGACAGCTCTTTGCGCCGGATACCTTCCGCAGCGCCGCAGGCGAGCTGAAAGCGCGCACAGCCGGCGTTGTAAAAGCGCTGTGTCTGCATATGGCGCATTGCTGCAATCTGTGCTGCGAATACTGCTTCGCGGGGCAGGGGCGGTTTCACGGAAAAAGCGCTTTGATGCCCTTTGAGACAGGGAAAGCAGCTCTGGATTATCTTGTCGCACATTCAGGCAGCCGCCACAATCTTGAAGTGGATTTTTTCGGCGGGGAACCTCTTATGAACTTTGAGGTGATCAAACAGCTGGTCGCATATGCGCGTTCGATCGAAAAAGACGCCGGAAAGAATTTTCGTTTTACCCTTACCACAAACGGCGTATTGATCGACGACGACGTGATCGAATTCGCGAACCGGGAATGCGCCAATGTTGTTCTGAGCCTTGACGGAAGAAAAGAAATACACGACCGGTTCCGCGTTTACCCGGACGGACGCGGGAGCTTCGACGACGTTGTGCCGAAGTTTCAGGAGCTTGTCCGTCGGCGCGGCGGAAAAAACTATTACATGCGGGGCACATTTACGCATCTGAATCCGGATTTTCTGACAGACGTAAAAACAATGCTCGATCTCGGCTTTACAGAGCTTTCCATGGAACCCGTCGTATGCGCGCCGGATGATCCATACGCCCTTACGCAGGAGGATCTTTCTGTTGTGAAACGTCAGTACGAAGAACTGGCGCAGCTGATGATCGATCGCAGACGGGAGGGCAGACCGTTCACATTCTATCACTATATGATTGACCTCAAAGGCGGACCGTGTATCTACAAACGCATATCGGGCTGCGGCTCCGGAACGGAATACATGGCAGTAACGCCGGCAGGGGAGCTGTTCCCCTGTCATCAGTTTGTCGGAGACCGTGATTTTCTGCTTGGGGACGTATTCACCGGTGTTCATAATCCGGAAAAACAACGTGAATTTGCCGCGTGCAACGTTTACGCGCGGCCGGAATGCGCAGATTGCTGGGCAAGACTTTACTGCTCGGGCGGCTGCGCGGCAAACGCCTATCACGCGACAGGGAGCGTACGCGGCGTATATGCATACGGCTGCGAACTCTTCAGAAAACGGATGGAATGCGCGATCATGGTCGAGGCGCTGCGTCAGCAGGAGCAGCAAAGATGATCACGACGCCCGTGGCTGATTTTATCGAGGCTTATCAGAACAGCGGAACGGTTCGTCTGCACATGCCCGGGCACAAAGGGAAAGGCGCCCCCGAAAACGCGCTTGACCTGACTGAGATCGACGGAGCCGGCGATCTGTTTGCGGAAAAAGGGATCGTTGCCGAAAGCGAAGAAAACGCTTCCGCTGTTTTCGGCTTCAGAACCTATTACTCAACAGAAGGCGCCTCGCTCGCAATACGCACCATGCTTGCCCTTGCAGTATCAGACGGAAACCGTACGGTGCTCGCAGCGCGGAATGCGCACAGATCCTACCTTTCCGCCGCGATCCTGCTTGATCTGAAGACGGAATGGCTCTGCGGAAATATGCCTGCCGGCGTTCTGTTCTGCAGCGTTACCCCCGATCAGACGGAACGTGCGCTGTGGGAGATGCGGCGCGCCGGTCGGCTGCCCGCCGCCGTTTATATCACGTCGCCCGATTATCTCGGAAATATGCTCGATATCCGGGGGATCGCGGCTGTCTGCCGCCGCTATCATGTGCTTCTTCTTGTAGACAACGCGCACGGAGCCTATCTGAGATTTCTGCCCGAATCGCTCCATCCCATGGATCTCGGCGCAGATCTCTGCGTGGATTCGGCGCACAAAACACTGCCTGTACTGACCGGCGGCGCCTATCTGCACTTGTCGCGCAGCGCGGAGAAACGGTTCGCGGATCTGGTAAAAGAAACGATGGCGCTGTTTGCTTCAAGCAGTCCGTCTTATCTGATCCTTCGTTCTCTGGATCTCGCAAATCCGTATCTTACGGCCTTCTCCGGATCGCTCAGAACTTTTCTGCCTCAATGCAGCGCCCTGAAACGCCGTTTGAAGGAAAACGGGTATGAACTGACCGGAGACGAACCGCTGAAGCTGACGCTCAGAACGAAGCCGTACGGCTATACCGGCGACAGCTTCGCCCGTATCCTCACAGGCGAAGCGCTGGTCCCGGAGTTTCACGATCCCGATCATCTGACCTGCATGCTTTCACCGCTGAACACGACCGGCGAATTGGACCGATTGGCCGACGTGCTGTGCGCGCAGCCTCACCGCACGCAGATCGATGAAAAACCGCCTCGTTTCAGGCTGCCTGAACGTGTACTGTCGCCGCGTGAAGCGTTTTTTCGGCCTCGCGAACGGATCCCGACCCGATCCGCCTGCGGCAGGATCTGCGCGTCCGTATCCGTATCCTGTCCGCCCGCTGTTCCGATCGTTGCCGCCGGCGAACGAATCGACGAAGGGGCGGTCCGGCTTATGCTGTATTACGGAACGGAAGAGATATCGGTCGTTCGAAGCGAAGCGGAACAAACGCCGGTATCCTGACTCCGAATTGGCCTTTTTCTTGTTTTTTACCTTGATTTCGATGATGTGGAATGTTAAACTAATAGCGGGATCATGCTACACCATCATACGAATCATAACGAAAGAAAGGATACGCAACATGAAACAAATGATCCGCTGTGCCATTTCTCTTGTTTTGGCAGTCTTTCTGATCGGCTCCTGCGCGTGCGCAAAAGATCCGCAGACGGCCGGCTCCGATCCTGCCGCATCCGACCCCGGATCGCAGAACGAAACGCTGCGACTTACCCGCGACGATTGGGCGCCGGATGTCAAAACGGCCGTTAACGATCTGATCGAATTCTATTCCGAATCAGGGAAAAGCGCTTCCGAAGCTCCTTATGCGGTATTTGACATTTCAGACGCCTCGCCTGTTTTTGACGTACAGGCGCAGATCGCGGTCTATCAGCTCCAGACGATGGCTTTCGCCATATCGCAGGATAAACTGAAGACGGTCCTTGCGACAGGGCTGAAATCCGCTGATAAAAATCTAAGCGATCTCGGTTTCGGGAACGGAAGTCTGAACAACTGGATCACCGACGTATCTTCCGCCTATAAAGCCCTGTGGACTGCTTACGGGCCCTTCTCAGCCGAAGGCGTTTCCGAAGAAATACGGGAGGAAATGCAAGAAGACCCGCAGTGGATCGAATTTGCGACAAAAATGCGCGCGATGTATTCGCTCGTATTCGCCTCGCAGTCTGAGGCTGTCGCCAACGCCTGGGCTTCTTACTGGTATACCGGTATGACGGAGGAGGAGATCTATGCGCTCGCCTCCGCCGGCATTGCCGCTTTCAAAGACCGCGAAGCTTCCGTTGAGACCTGGACCAGCCCGGATTCCATCAAATCGAAGGTCGGCGTTGCGACCTGTGAATGGAAGGCCGGTATACAGATACCGGAAAACGTCAGCGAATTATGGAACGCTCTCTCCCGGAACGGGATCGACGTATGGGCATGTTCCGCTTATTGCACGGGCGTCACCTGCGCGGCGATCGACGCGTTCGGTCTGCACGATAGCTGCACCGGGATCCTGGGATGGACAAACAAATCAGACAAATCCGGCAAATATCAGACCGGATTCGATCTTGAGACAGGCAGCGGATACTACGCGAACCTTGACGGCAGCTGGACCCGTATGACGCGCCCGACAAAAGCGAGACCGCTTGGCAGCGGGATCGTTACCGCGATCGAAAATGTGATCGCGCCGCAGTACGGCGATCACGGACCGGTCGCAGGATTCATGGATTCTTCCCATGGCTTCAATTTCTGTACGGAATTTGAAACGCTGAAGCTTGTGATCTGCCTCAACGACGCCGATCGCGCTGTAACGGACGGAGCAGGCCTGATCGCGGAGGTCGCGGTGTATGAGAGAGATACGCTCGGCTACGATCTTGCGAAAGCCGTTGAAGCAGGCGACACGCTCTACCTTCTGCAGGGGCTCGATAAAACCGACGGTCTGAAGTTCAGAAACAGCAGCGAGACGATCCTTCCGGTTGAGTCGGATGGCGCTGCGGGATCTGAAGAAGCGCAGAATACTGAGGAAAAACTCTTCGCAGGCGAAGAAAATCAGGCCCAGCTCAGCCGCATGACCGATGAAGCAATGCCTGTTGCGGATATCCTGAATACCTGGTCGCTGATTCAGCCGGCGGAAGAAAACGGATTTGAATTTGCCACGGGATTCCTTTCCGAATACGCCGGATACCATACGCATCCTTAAAGACGAAAACCGCCTCCGGCTTTTCTGCAGGCCGGAGGCGGTTTTCTTTTTGTGATTGCGGTTCAGGCGATCGGATGTAAGCGAAAAATGATCGGGCGGGTCAGTTGGCCCATGATTCATTTCTTCAACAGATCAATAAGGTACCTTTCAGGATCCTGAC
>CADBOC010000271.1 GCA_902796175.1 Oscillospiraceae bacterium
GCGAGGAACAGCAGAGCCGAAAGCGCCGCCGCCGCCGTCACGGCATAGAGCGGCGCGGGCGAAAAGGAGGTGACGGCCTCAGCCGCAAGGCGGAAAAGCTTTGCCGGCGTATAATTGCTTTTGCCGGCGGCGCGGGCGTGGCGGTCGTGCAGAACGACGGTATGCTTTAAGCCGAGCTTCGGCACAAGGGCGGGGAGAAACAGATTCACTTCGCCGTATTCCGTCAGCATCCGCACGGCGCGGCGGCTCATCAGCCGGAACTGGCTGTGTTCCGGCACAAGCTCCGTGCCGAGCCTTCGCATCAGAACGTAAAACACGCCTGAGGTGATACGCTGCGAAAGCGGATCCTCATCCCGTTTCTGTCGCACGCCGTACACGATCTCGTACCCCTCCGAAAAACGGGCGATCATCTCATCGACGGCGTTGATATCGTCCTGCAGGTCGCAATCCATCGTAACGACCGCGTCGGCGTGCTTTACGGCGGCGGTCATCCCGGCGAGATACGCGTTCTGCTCCCCCGCGTTGTGCGAGAGCTTTACGCCGGTAAAGACCGGATCTTCGGCAGAGAGAGCGGAGATCAGCTCCCAGGTGCGGTCCGACGAGCCGTCGTCCACAAAAAGCACGCGGCTTTCGTAAGAGATCCCGCCCGCCTCCGCCAGATCGGCAAGCTTTTGCCGTACGACGGGCGCTGAGATGGGCAGTACCGCCTCTTCGTTGTAGCATGGGATCACAAAATATACGGTCGGGGGCATGGAGCTCCTCCTTTCAGCGGTATTCCCGCAGCGCGGCGGCGACAGCCAGTATCTCCTCTTCGGTCAGGTACGGATAAGAGGGCACGGTCACGACCCGGCTGAACAGCCGCTCCGTAACAGGCAGGCTCCGCGCGCCGCCGAAGGCCGCGAAGGCCGTCTGCCTGTGGCAGGGAACGGGATACTGCACGGAAAAGGCGATGCCGCGCGCGGTCAGGTATTCCGTAAAGCGGTCGCGGTCGTCCGGCAGCACGGCGAAGAGATGATACGCGTGTACGCTGCCCGGCTCGGTCGCCTGCACCGTAAGCGCCGGGCTCTGAGCGGCAGCTTTGCGGTAACATGCGGCGATCCGGGCCTTGCGGGCAAGAAAATCAGGCAGACGCTCCAGCTTTTTCGTCAGGATCGCGCCCTGCAGCCCGTGCATACGCATGTTTCCCGAGACCGCCAAATGATCGCCCTCGGGCGTGCGGGCGTGTTTTTTCAGCAGCTGCACCCGGTCGATGAGCGCATTATCCGCGCTGACGACCGCGCCGCCCTCGCCGAAGGAGCCGAGATTTTTGGTGGGATAAAAGCTGAAGCAGGCGGCGTCGCCGAAGGAGCCTGCCGGCTCGCCGCGGAACGCGGCGCCGAGGGCCTGCGCGCAGTCCTCGATCAGAAAGAGCCCCGCCTCCCGCGTGAGCCTGCGAAAAGCCCGCACGTCGAACATGCCGCCATAGAGATGTACGCCGATCACGGCCTTTGTTTTATCGGTGATCAGACCGCGCGCCGAAGCGGGCGAGATCTGCCAGGTATCCTCTTCACAGTCCGCGAACACCGGCACTGCGCCGGTGAGCGCGACCGCCCCGGGCGTCGCGTTGAAGGTGGCGGAGGGGACGATCACCTCATCCCCCGGGCCGACCCCGAGCGCCTTGAGCGCCAGGATCAGCGCGTCCGTGCCGCTGTTGACGGCGGCAGCATGCATGCCGCCGAGATACGCGCCGAACGCGGACTCGAATCGGGCCGCGTAAACGCCGTCCGCGAACTGCGCCGAGCGGCAGACCTCGTCGAACAGGGAGAGGTACGCCTCCCGGTCCGCCAGATATTCTCTTTTCAGGTCGTACATCGGCACATTCATTTCGGCGCCGCCTTTCCCCGGGAAAAACCCGATATAACTACTATTATAAAGAAAGCGGCAGATTTGTCAACGCCCGGATCGCCGCCGCCGTTTTTTACGCGTCCGCATCCCGCCGGAGAGAGGAAAGATACGCCTGCGTAAAGGCGGAAAGATCCGGGTAGACCGGTACGCCGGGGGGCGGCGTCTCCTGTTTGCCGCAGAGGAGGAACGCCCCGCGGCAGCCGGCGTTCCCGGCCGTCTCCATATCGCGGCGGGTATCCCCCGCAAGCCATGAGTCGGCCAGCGAGATCCCGAAGCGTTTCGCCGCAGTCAGCAGCATGCCGGGCGCCGGCTTGCGGCATTCGCAGGGGATCTTCAGCGCCGGGACCTCCCCCGGGAAGCCCCGCTCCGGGTGGTGCGGACAGACATAGACCGCGTCGAGATACGCGCCTTCTTCCCCCAGCAGCGTCTCCAGGCGCATATGGATGCGCGCGAGCGTTTCCATGCTGCAAAGCCCCCGGGCGACGACAGGCTGGTTTGTAACAAGGATCGTCGGAACCCCCGCGAGATTCAGACTGCGCACGGCCTCCGCCGCGCCGGGGAGCAGCTCGAGCTGTTCCGGCGCGGCGATATCCCCGCGGTAGACGTTGAGCGTACCGTCCCGGTCCAGAAAGACCGCCGGCTTCGGCACGTCCCGGCGCAGACGCCGGGGCAGACCGGCGGCAAGATCCGCCCCAGCCGCGGCGAAACGCGCCGGCGTGCCGAGGTCGCGCACGTATTCGGCGCTGCGGTAGGCGTAAAGCCTGCCGGTCGATACCGCCGGACGGAGCACGTCCCGGTCAAGATCGGCGGGCACGCCCGCCGGCAGCGCGGCAAAGAGCGCGGGGGAAACGATCTGGATACCCGAGTTGCAGAGATTCGGGTACTCCGCCGGTTTCCCGTTTTTCGGCAAAAACGCCGTGATCCTGTCCGCGCCGTCCGTCTCAAGCACGGCCGAATCGAAGGGATGCGCGTTCGGGTGGGCAAAGAGCGTCGCGAGCGCGCCGCGCTCTCTGTGGAACGCCGCCATATCGGGGAGCGAAAACGAAAAGAGCAGATCGCCCGAGAGCAGCAGGAAATCCTCCGTAAGCCCCAGGCTGCCCAGCGCCCCCGCCGTGCCAAGGGGCGTTTCTTCCCTGTAATACCGGAGCGACACGCCGAAGGCGGAGCCGTCCCCGAGCGCAGAGATCAGCCTGTCGGCAAGGTAGCCCGCGACGACGGTAATCTTACGGATCCCCTCAGCAGATAGCGCCCTGATCTGCCGCATAATCACGGGTTCTCCCGCCAGCGGCAGCAGCGGTTTCGGCGTGTCGGCGCACATCGCCCCCATGCGCGTACCGCGCCCGCCTGCCAGTATAACGGCTTCCATACCGGGATCTCCCCTTTCCATTAACAAGGGCAATTTTTGCCGCAATTTTTGCCTCTCAACAATGTTCATCGCTCTTGTGTTCCCACAAGCGACGTTGTTTTTAATAAGGGTTTTCGGACAGTCTCCCCTGTCGGCTCTCACTTCGAACTGCGCGCGAAGCATGAGGACCTGTTTTTCAGTATACCATTCCGCATA
>CADBOC010000272.1 GCA_902796175.1 Oscillospiraceae bacterium
AATTACTGTCGCAAGTTTTTACACTTACTCAAATTCTTTTCAAGGGTCTCTTGTATTTGTCGTTGTTTAATTTTCAAGGTTCCGTTTCTTTCACGCCCTCTCTCGAGTGCTTGCATATATTACCACACTTTCGAGCGTTTGTCAAGCATTTTTATAATTTTTTTATTTTTCAAAGAATGCTTGTAACTTTTTCGATTTTTTGCGACTATATAAGCAGAAGAACGATTTCAGCAGGAGGGAGGGATCGCGTTGGCGCTGAAACCTGAGCAGTCTGAGGCGGAAGCGGTCTGGGCTGCAAACGAACCGTATATCCGCAGGATCTGCGCGTACAAGCTGTCTTCTCACCCTCATGAAGCCGAAGACGCCGTTCAGGAGATCGCCCTTGCGTTTTTTGAGGCGATCCGAAAAGGAACACAGATCCGTGATCCGAAAAAATGGCTGACGGTGGTCGCATCCAATATTATAAAAGACTGTTATCAGCAGATCTCTTCTGAGACGCGCCGTTTTGTATCGGTCGACGCGCAGGACGTTCAGTCAATCCCCGCGCCCCAAGAGCCGCCGGAATTACCGGAAGAAGTATTGCTTCAGTGTAAAAGTATGTTTCTTGATTCTCTGAGCGAAGACGAACGGACGCTGTTCCGTCTGCGGTATACGAAGCGCCTGACGCTGAAAGCGATCGCGAAACAAATGGGGATCAGCGAGGGAAACGTAAAGATTCGTATCTTCCGGCTGAAACGAAAAGCCAAACGGTTTGTGGAGGACTGGTCCGAAAAACACCTGTAACCTTCATGGACAACGCAGACTATATGGGTGAAAGGAGTGAATGGGCATGGTATCTGATCGGGCATATCTCAGATTGTTTCAAACGGATCGGCTTATCCTGTCGAAATCGGAAATCGAGCGTACATTGGATGAAGAACTGGCAAAGAATGATCCCGATCCGGATCTGATCGGGTATTGTCTGGACGCGCTGGACGAAATGAAGCTGCAAATCTCCGCGCCGCCGAAAATGAAACGGTTTTCCGTCAGAACGGCCGCGGCCGTCGCGGCGGCGTTCCTTATCCTGCTTTGCGGCATGACCGCCGCTGCGGCGTTCCTCGATATCGACCTGTTCGACCCGCTGGTGAAGCTGTATCACGACAGGATCCGGATCGGGCATAACGGCGGACAGACCGCAGAGGATCACGCTCTGTTGGAAACGGATCTGGCAAAGGCGCTTGCCGAGAACGGAATAACGCCTGTCCTGCTGCCGAAAGCGCTGACGGACGGATCCTTTTCCGTCGATTCCGTTCAATATGAGACGACGGAGCTGATCCAAAGCGCCAATATCCGTTTTTCGTCCGGAAAAACGGAGGGCACGCTGGTGATCAGCGTCTACGCCGACGGCGCGGCCCTGCCTGTGACGGATTACGGAGAAGCAAAGGACGCGACCGCGCTGCAAACGGACCGGATCACCTGTTATATCTTCACGCAGGCCGGCCATACGGTCATTGACTACTCGGACGGACAAACCGTATATTCTATCATTATAAACTGCAGCCGCGAAGAGGCCGTCGACTTGGCGCAGTCTATTCAATAATCAATGAAACGGAGGGAAACCGCTATGAAAAGAACGATCGTATGCATCACGGTATTCTGTATGCTTTTTGCCGCCATGATCCCCTCATACGCGGCAGACGGATCGAAAATCACGGATGACGCGGCCGAAGGTCATTTTCTTACCTTTTACCGGTGGAACATCCTCTACGTTGATCTTGACGTCTCGCTGACCGATCCCGAATCGTTTACAGCCGACCTGAACCGATCCGGGCTGGTTGATCGCGTCGAGTCAGATGAAACGTCGTTTGTGTACATCGGGGAAAGGGAAGAAAACACAGTCTGCCTTTCTGTTTCCGTCAGCTCGCCCTACAGAGCAAACAACAGCGCGCTCCGCGAAATGCTTAAGACTTGCAGAGGAGTGAAACGCATTCGCCAGCCCGTTTACGCGCAGCTTCAGGAGGAAGGTTATTCCGACCTGCAGACGATCGTTGTGACCGTTGACCGCGAAAAATGCGATCCTGCTGCCGCCGCCGAGGAACTCGGCGCTATAAAAGGGGTCCATTCCGCAGAGCTCCTTGAAGAAGCGGAAAACGTTCCGGGCGAGGTCATCCTCGTGTCTGTGGAATACCCGGTGGAAGAGAACTGCCCCGCTGTATTGAGAGCCGTTCGCAAAAAAGCTTTTGTCCGGCACGCCGGTCCCGAGCTGCTGTGTGCGGACGAATGGAGCATTGTACTGGAAATTGCCTCCTTCCTGCAATTAGAAACGGATTATGAGGAGATCCATCACTGGAACAGGATCCATGCCGCGCTTGATACCGAAAAGTGCAGCCCGGATGAGGTGACGAAAATGCTGAAGGCTTCGGATTTCGTGAACTGGGTCCGGATCGAAGAAGACGCTCCGGTTTCCATGGGGAACCGAACGTTTACAAACGAACCGGAAAACACCGTCTGGCTGATCATTGACGTTCGTTCTCCGTATCGGGAGAACAACGAAAAGGCTGTGTCCCTGCTCAGACAGTTTGGATCTGCGGTTTTTGATATCTGTCATCCGGTGATCGGCTGCGCAAACACGGAAGAAGAAACGTTTTTTGATTTCGGGAGCATTGAGGCGGCGGTCGATCTGTCCAAATGTGACGAAGAAACCGCGCTGCGGGAGCTTTCCGCGCTGCCGAACGTCCGTTTTGTTGAGAATACAAAGGGCGAAGACGCCGATCCGTATGCGATCTTTTATGTCATTGTAAAAAATCCCGTTCATGAGATCGGGCCGGGGGTGCTGCAGGCGGTAAAAGAGAAGCCATATATTGCCCTCGCGCAATTCGAGACGCTCTCGCTCGCGGCTTACGCGGATCAGGAAGGGACCTATTTCTACGGAGACGTGAACTGCGACGGCAGGGTCTCGGCGGACGACGCAAGACAGATCCTCCGGTTTTCCGTCTGGCTCGACGCCCCCGGCAGCTATCTGGCCGAGGTCCTGGCGGATGTAGACTGCAGCGGCTCCGTAACGGCCGCGGACGCAAGACTGGCGCTGAGAGCTTCGGTTGGCTTGACCCCGAAAAACGACTATACCTACAGCGTTCCGAAATACGCCGGATTGATCGCGGGAAAAAGCGTGGAACTGACAAAGCGGGGAGACAAACTGCTGAGCACCGCGTCGACGACCGGTTCAAACAAAGTCACAACATGCGGGTTCAACTACATAAAACTGCAAAAGCTGGCAAACGGCGTTTGGACGGACATGAACGGCTTTACGTGGCAAAATCAGTTCAACCGTTCCAATTCCAAAGTGTTTTCCGTTTCCGTATCGGTTCCGAAGGGAAACGCTTACCGCGTTGTTTGCGAGCATTACGCCGAAGCGCCCTGTCTGCCGTTTTTTACACAGTCTGCCGTTCTGTACAATGCGTCAAACGCAGTGCAGCTATGAAAGGAGTAAATGAATATGAAAATGAAGCGTTTTTGTCTGATCTGTATGACCGTTGCGGCTCTGGCGGCGCTGTTGACGGTCTCCGTTTACGCCGGAAGCTGGTGGAATGAAGCTTCTGACGACGTGCCTGTCTATCCGGTCTCGCCGACGCTCGCCCGTGGCGACCTTAACGGCAACGGGACCGTGGACGCCGCCGACGCCCGGCAGACGCTGCGCTTTGCCGTTGGCCTTGACGCCGGACAGCTGCCATACGGCGCCGATCCGGATTATAACGGAGACGGCATAGTCTCCGCAGAGGACGCCCGTTTGGTTCTTCGCTCTTCGGTGGGATTGGAAGGCACGGCGGCGCCGAAAGCGGACGACGGCGCCTATCGCATCCGTGTGTGCAGTCTTTCCGGCGAGTATGACGATCTGGGCGCATTGATCCCGACGGAAACCAACGCGGGGCAGGTTACAGGGTACAAAACGGAGCATTTTCCTCTGTGGCGGCTGCGCTCGGTTGCCGACGCAGAGGCGTTCTGCGCCGCGTTTCGTGAAGCGGGGATCGTACCGGACGGTTCCATGGAAGTGCCGACCTTCCTGCGCCGCTATGACGAGGCGTTTTTTGCCGACCGGGAGCTTTTCGTCTGCTATACTGTAGAAGGCAGCGGATCCACCCTGCAGGCGGTATACGCGCCTGCGGTAATCATCAAAGACGAAAGACCTGTTGCCTCTTATCCTCTGCCGGATATGTCGGTCTGGCCCGCGCTTGTAAAAGACGGCACGCTGACCTTTTCCGTCGGCAGCGTGAGCCCCGAAGTTTCCACCTGCGATATGGCGGATTGGTTCCTCTTTTTGCCGATGGAAAAAGCTGCAGCGAAGGACTGCGCCTCTTTTGACTGTCTGCGCGCTGAAAGCCGTACCTTGCCGTATGATGAATTCAGCGCGGCGTATCAAGGCAAAACGAGATGGACGTACGCTTCGGGAAAGCGCCTCTCTGTCGACACGGAGCTTGTTCTGCGTCCCTATCAGGAGATCGCCTTCTCACTTGAAAACGCGCAGGATGGCGGCTATCTTTGGGAATATGAGACGGATGCGGTCGTACGGGCGTACGATGACCTGTTTACCGCCGAAGACGAAAACTTCGACCTC
>CADBOC010000273.1 GCA_902796175.1 Oscillospiraceae bacterium
GGAGGTCGGCGACCTTCTCGTCATCCGCGACGCGGGTGCCCACGGCAGGAGCATGGGCTACAACTACAACGGCAAGCTGCGCCCCGCGGAGTATCTGCTTGGGGAGGACGGCGGCCTTGCCTGCATCCGCCGCGCCGAGACCGAGGCGGATCTCTTCGCCACCCTCGACGCCGACCCCGTCTTCGCGGCGGCGTACCGGAAGGGGGACGCAACGTGAGCAGGGTATCCGAACAGATGAACGCCGCCGTCTACACGGCGAAAAAAAGCGCGATCCGCACCTTCGCGGCCCTTGCCGCCGCGACGCCCGGCTGCATCTCCCTTACGCTGGGGGAGCCGGATTTCGACACCCCGGCCCCCGTCAAGGCCGAGGCCGCCGCGGCGCTGGCGCGCGGCGACACGCACTATATCCCGAACCCCGGTATCACGGCGCTGCGCGAAGCGATCGCCGCCCATGAAAACCGCGTCAACGGCACGGATTATCTGCCGGAGGAGGTCATTGTGACCGCCGGGGCGACCGGTGCGCTCTTTACGGCGCTCTTCGGCATATTGAACCCCGGGGACGAGGTCATTATTCCCATGCCGGCCTTCGTACTCTACGAGCAGATCGTCAACCTCTGCCGGGGCGTTACCGTTCCGCTGCAGACGGCCGATACCGGCTTTCAGATCGACCCGGACCGCCTGAAGGCCCTCGTTACCCCGAAGACCAAGGCGATCGTCCTCAATTCCCCCAACAACCCCACGGGCTGCGTCTATAACGATAACAGCCTCGCGGCGGTGGCCGGGGCGGTAGGGGAGCGGCCGATCTTTGTGATCTGCGACGACGTCTACCGCGATCTCGTCTATACAGGTTCCGCGCGTTCCTTCGCCGCGACCCCGGGCTTTCGGGACCGCGTGCTGTTCGTCAACAGCTTTTCCAAGCCCTACGCCATGACGGGCTGGCGTATGGGGTATCTCATCGGAGACAAGCCCGTCGTCGAGCGCCTTGCGCTCATCCACCAGTTCTCGGTCGTCAGCACCCCCGCGCCGTTCCAGACGGCCGCGGTCGCGGCGCTGGGGGAGGACGTTTCGCCCATGCGGCAGACCTACGACCGCCGCCGCCGCTGCGCCCTCGGCCGCCTCAGGGGGATGGGGCTTACGGTCGAAGAGCCGCTCGGCGCGTTTTATCTCTTCCCCGCGATCCCGGCGGGGGCGGGTCCAGGCGCTCAGTTCTGCGCGCGCATGGTCAAAGAGGGCCTTGTCGCGGCGACGCCCGGCGCGGCCTTCGGCGCCGACGGGTATTTCCGCATCTCCTACGCCTGCTCGGATGAGACGCTCCGAACGGGCCTTGACAGAATGGAAGCGTTTTTGTCATGTCTTTGAATTTTACAAATGAGGAAGCCCGGCGCGTACTCGATCTGCGCCGGGCGCTGCATCAGAATCCCGAGCCCGGCAATGAAGAGACCTTCGCTACCGATCTGATCCTGAAGACCCTTTCATCCCTCGGGATCGAAACGCTGCGCCCGCTCGCCACGGGCTGCGTCGGCGTGTTAAAGGGCGGTCTGCCGGGGCCGAGGGTCGCCTTTCGGGCGGATATTGACGCGCTGCCCGTAACGGAGGAGACGGGCGTTTCCTTCGCCTCTCTGCGGCCGGGGTGTATGCACGCCTGCGGGCACGACGTACACACGGCGGCGCTCCTCGGCGCGGCCACGCTGCTTGTAAGAGAAAAGGACCGCCTCCCCGGAACGGTCCTCTTTGTGTTTCAGCCCGATGAAGAGGGCGACGGCGGCGCGGCGCGCCTTCTTGACAGCGGCGTACTCGACGGCGTAGACCGCTTTTTCGGCTGCCATGTTTCGCCCGACCTGCCCGCCGGTACCGTCGGCGTCCGCTACGGCAAATTTTACGCCGCGGCGGATACCTTCGACGCGGTCTTTTTCGGCCGCGGCTGCCACGGCGCGACGCCCGAAAAAGGCGCGGACGCCCTCGCGGCGGCGGCGCTGAGCGTGCCGCGCCTCAAAGCCCTGCCGGCGGAGTTCCTGCCCGAGCGGGCGGTGGTGAACGTGGGCTCCTTTCACGCCGGAACGGTACGCAACATTGTGGCGGACCGCGCCGAGATCATGGGCATCATCCGCACCCTCGGCGAAGAGACCCGAGCCGCCATGGGCGAACGGGTAAGTCAGACGCTGAGCGAAGCCGCCGCCGCGTACGGCGCGGCGGCGGAGCTGACCCTCCGGCGCGGCTACCCGGGCGTCGTCAACCACGACAGAGAGACGGCGCTTGTCGAGGAACGCGCCGCCGCCCTCTTTGGCCCCGAGAAAGTCGTGCGGATCGAAACGCCCACCATGACCACCGAGGATTTCGGCTTTTATCTGCAAAAAGCCCCCGGCTCCTTCTATCACGTCGGCGTCGGCGGCGAAGAGCCCCTGCATTCCCCGCGCTTTCTCCCGCCGGAGGAAACGGTTCTGACGGCCGCCCGCCTCCACGCAGCCCTCGCGCTCGGCGTGCGGCTTTAGCGGACGGCGCGTTTGTAGGGGCGGCGGCCGCAGAACGCCCCCGGAAGCCGTTTCTCGTTTGCAGGCTTGCGCCTTTGTTTGTATCGTCCCGGTCAATCCGGATTTGTCGAGGCAGAGGAATCGTTTTCGGCGAGGCGCGGAGGCCGCCTTCATCGGTAGCGCGGCTGCCCTCAGCCGCCCCC
>CADBOC010000274.1 GCA_902796175.1 Oscillospiraceae bacterium
CACGTCGTTTTCGCGGTAGCCTATCGCGTACAGAAAGGCCGCAAGCGCCTCGATCTCGGCGATAAAATCCCGCATCGGCGTATCGCAGCCGAAGATCTGGAACGCCGGATACTCGCCGACGTCCGCCGAAATGCGGCCGTAGCAGCCGAGCAGGTATTCGTAGCAGGTCTCCCCGCCCGGTTTTGTAAAATAAGTATAGGTCTGCTCTTTGACTCTTTTTTCTGACATACTTCTTTTTCCCCCGTTCGCGCGGTCCGGATCCGCGCCTTTGATCGTATGTATTCTACCCTTTCTTCCCGCCTGCTGTCAATCCGTTTTTCGACATTTTGTCGGAGAAAAAACAATTTGTAAAAAAACAGCCTGAAAACGCGCCGGACCGTGAGAACGCGCAAACGGTCCGGCGCCCGTTTTTTTCTCCGCCGCATCTATTGCAATGCGCTTTTGGGCATGTTATAATAACAGAATAAAGGAGGCGATACGTTATGTCGGAGCTGCGTTTTCCCGAAGACGCGCTGCTGAATCTGGTGCTTTGGGGCGATCCGCAGATTGCGAGCATGCACCCGGAACGGGAGCGAAATCTCGAGGCCGCCTGCAGAACGGTCGCGTCTCTTCCCGCGCCCGCCGACGCGCTGGTGGTTCTGGGCGATACGGCCGAATACGGCCGCGCGACCGAATACGCGGGCGTGCAGCGGTGCCTGTCGATCGCGGCAAAGGGCGTGAAGCATATCTACTGCGTGCCCGGCAACCACGATATCCGCGCAAGGCACTTCGCGGGGCAGTGCGCGCGTTTCGCGCGCTTTCTCGATTCGGTCCCCAACGCCGCCGTTCCCCCGAGGGGACGCTACTGGTTCTCTTCGGATCTGAACGGCTGCCGGCTGCTGTTTCTCGGCGCGGACAAGACCTGCTTTGAGGGGTCTTATCTCTCGCCCACCCAGCTGCACTGGCTGCGGCTGAAGCTCGCAGAGGCGAAGCGCCTCGGCATGCCGGCGCTGGTCTTCAACCACCAGCCCTTAAAGCGCACGAACGGCCTGCCCCTTACGTGGGCCGGCGCGGGCAGCTGGCGCGGCAGCGTAGGCGACCAGAGCGACGCGCTGCGCGCCGTTTTCAAGAACAACGGACCCGTGATCTACTGCACGGGGCACCTGCACTACGGCGTGAGCCGTTATACGGTCGAGCACAGCGGAGACCTGCATATGATCTCCGCGCCCGCCGTCGGCTGCCAGAACCACGGCCCGAACGACGCGCCGGCGCAGGGGATCGTTTTAAGCGTTTACAAAGACCGCGCCGAGGGAAGAGGCGTTTACTTCCTGAACGGCGCGCCGATGCCGGAGAGCGTTCCCGGCGCGGTATTTTCCTTTCGGCTCAAAGCCGTGACCGTTGGGGGGCAGGAGACGTGAGCGGATTCGACGAAAGCTATCTGGCGCTGTGCAGGCGCATTCTGAACGACGGCCGGCGCGTGCACAACCGCACGGGCGTCGATACCCTGAAGGTGCCGTCGCATCATTTTCACTTCGACCTCGGGGAGGAGTTCCCGATCCTGACCACAAAGCAGGTATTCATCCGCCAGGCGGTGCTGGAGATGCTCTGGATCTACCAGGCGCAGTCCAACGACGTGCGCTGGCTGCAGGAGCGGAACGTGCGCATCTGGGATGAATGGGAGATCGACGAAAACGGCGAATGGACCGCCGAACAGCGGCTGCCGGGGCCGGACGGAACGCCCGAGGTAAGGCGGATCACGCGCTTCTTCGGCAAAGAGTGGGCCCACA
The DNA here is from genome assembly GCA_902796175.1 of Oscillospiraceae bacterium. Classification (GTDB taxonomy): domain Bacteria; phylum Bacillota; class Clostridia; order Oscillospirales; family Acutalibacteraceae; genus RUG806. Next base: position 1,767 of record CADBOC010000274.1, read on the forward strand.
CCATCGGCACCGCCTACGGCTACATCGTCCGCAGATTCCGTCTTACCGAAAACCTGCTCGACCGACTGCGGAACAACCCCGAGGACCGGCGCATGGTGATGAGCCTCTGGCAGGACGATTACCTCGCCACGGCCGTTCTGCCCTCCTGCGTATGGAGCAGCGAATGGGACGTGACGGACGGAAGGCTCAACGCCTGGGTGCACCAGCGCAGCTGCGACGTGCCGCTGGGCCTGCCCTTCAACGTGACCCAGTACGCGGTGCTGCTCTCGATGCTGGCGCAGTCGGCGGGCTTAAAGCCCGGCTCGCTCGACTGGAGCATCAAGGACGCGCACATCTATATAAATCAGGTAAACGGCATAAAAGAGCAGCTCGCCCGCTTTGACGCGAACGGCTCGCTGCCCGCGCCGAAGCTCTGGCTGAACCCCGGGGTGACGGACTTTTTCGCCTTCGACTCCTCCGCCGAGCTTCGGGACGTAAAGCTGATCGGCTACCGCCATATGGGGAAGATCGCCTTTCCCATCGCCCAGTGAGAGAGAAAACGATGCAGTATTATACCGATATCACAAAAACGCAGGCGCGGCTCCTCCTGATCGGGGCCGCGGCGTTCGGGCTCGCCGCGGCGGGCATGCTCTGTACGGCGATCGTGAAGGATTCGCCGCTCTTCGTATTTCTGACGATCGCCTGTTCGGTGCTCTGCGGGCTCGGCGTATTTCTGCACGCCGTGTACACCAAGGGCCCGCGCGGCAAATACCGCCTGCAGGAGGACGCCGCAAAAGCCGCGGCGCAAAACAGCAGTGATGACGAACAAAAACAGACAAACGGTAACGCTGATCGCCGCCGTGGGGATGCGGGGAGAGATCGGAAAAGACAACGCCCTGCTCTGGCGGCTGAAGGGGGACCTGCCCTTTTTCAAGCGGATGACGACAGGACACCCCGTGATCATGGGCAGAAAGACCTTTGAGAGCCTGCCGGGCGCGCTGCCCGGGCGGCTGAACCTTGTGCTGACGCGCTCGCCCTCGTTTGCGGCCGAGGGCGCCCGCTGCTTTTCCGACCCCGAGGCGGCGCTCGAAGCCGCCGCCGGGCATACGGACGAGGTCTTCGTGATCGGCGGCGGGGAGGTTTACGGGCTGTTCCTGCCTTTGGCGGACAGGCTGCTTCTGACGGAGGCCTTCGCCGCCTGCCCGGGGGCGGACGCCTTCTTCCCCGCCTTTGACCCGAAGGACTGGCGGCGCACGCCGCTTGACCGGGGCGGCGGTCTGATCCGCTACGAGCACGTTCTGTACGAGAGGATCTGACCGATGCAGAAACGACGATACGTCGGCGACGCAGCGTTTTATAAGACCGCGCTCACCGTCGCCATGCCGATCATGGCGCAGAACCTGATCACGAACCTTGTGAACATGCTGGATAACCTGATGGTCGGCTCCCTCGGCACGGAGCCGATGTCGGGCGTATCCATCGTAAACCAGCTGATCTTTGTATTCAATCTCGCGATCTTCGGCTCCATGAGCGGCACCGGGATCTTTACGGCGCAGTATTACGGCAGAGAGGATAACGAGGGCATACGCTATACGCTGCGTTTCAAGCTCGTTTCGGCCCTGCTGATCTTCGCCGTGGCCCTCACGCTGCTCCTGCTCTTTCCGGATCAGCTGATCGGGCTGTATCTGCACGGCGCGGAGGAGGCCGGCGACCTGACCGAGACGCTGGGCTGCGGCAGAAGATACCTCTCGGTGATGCTCTTCGGGCTGCTGCCCTTCGCGCTGACGCAGGTGTTTTCGGATACCATGCGCGAGACGGGCGACACCGTAACGCCGATGGCGGCGGGCTTCGCCGCGGTTGTCATCAACTGCGGCCTGAATTACCTGCTGATCTTCGGCAAATGCGGTTTTCCTGCGCTTGACGTACAGGGCGCCGCGATCGCGACCGTCACGTCCCGCGCCGCGGAGCTGTTCATTCTGCTCGCCTGCATGCTGCTGCGAAAAAAGAAATACCCTTATCTCAAAGGCGCGTTCAGATCCCTGTACGTCCCGGCCGCCTGCATGGCGGCATTCCTAAGGAAAGGCGCGCCGCTCTTTCTCAACGAGCTGCTCTGGAGCGCCGGCATGAGCACGCTGAGCGCGGCGTATTCCCTGCACGGTCTGACCGTCGTCGCGGCGTCGAACATCTCCGCCACCGTTTTCAACCTCTTTTCGATCGCCTGCATGAGCATGGGCGTCGCCATCGGCATCATCGTGGGAAAGCTGCTCGGCGCAAACCGGCACGAAGAGGCGGTCGAAACGGCCCGAAAGCTGATCCTGTTCTCGGAGCTGCTCGGCGTGGGCGTGGGTCTTCTGATGTTTTTCGGTGGATCGGCGGTGCCGCTGCTCTACAAAACGGATCCCGCGTCGAAAGACCTTGCAGCATACTTTATTCGCGTGGACGGCGTGATCATGCCCGCGATCGCCTTCGCGAACGCCGCGTACTTCACGCTGCGATCCGGCGGCAAGACGGTCGTCACGTTTCTGTTCGATTCCGTCTTCATGTGGGCGGTCTCGGTACCCGCAGCCTTTGCGATGACGCTGCTGTTCAAATCGGAGATTCATACGGTATTCGCCGTCGTGCAGGCGCTCGACCTGCTGAAATGCGTCGTCGGCTTTATCATGCTCAAGACCCGGGTCTGGGTCAGGACCATCGTCTGACCGATCTGAAAGGAGAATCGTTTATGTGGACCGCATTCGTTACAAAATTCTACGTTCTGTTCTTCAGCCTGATCGTGACCGTGACCTCGATCACGATCCCGCTGCCGGGGCTTAAGGACTCCGCCTCGATCGATTACGATTTCGCGAACGCCGTCAGCGGCTCGGCGGAGGGCACGGTACACGTCTCCTCCGGCAGCGCCGGCGTCTACGACCTGTACTGGGGCGACGAAAACGGCGACCGCCTCTCGGCCGAGATCGGCGGAAAAAAGGTGCCGTATACGGAATTCGCCGAGGTAACGATATCCTACGGCGAGAGCGAGGGCGAGACCGATATCGGACCCTTTGCCGCCATACCGGAGGAGGCCGCCACCGTACTCAGCTACCGCGGCGCGCTGCTCACCGGCACGGCCCGGATCCCGGAGGAAAAGCAGATCGCCGCGTCTGAGCCCTTATATATTTTCGGCGCGCTTTCGGACGTGCATTTCAACCGCTACAACCTCTCGCTCACGGGCGACGACGCCGTGCTGGCCTTCGGCAACGCGCTCGATTTTCTCGAAAAGGGCGGCGTATCGCTCGTAGCCATCAGCGGCGACATCAGCACCGAGGCGGAGCTCGATTCCTTTGAAAAGTATCAGCGCATCACCGAACGCTATCCGTTCCCGGTCTACTCCTGCACCGGCAACCACGACGTCGGCTACGACGAGATCTGGGACACATGGAAGCAGTACGTGAACCCCGGCGTCTACGGCGAAACGAAGACCGCCGGCGTGACCCTCGCCCCCAACGGCGTCGATTTTACGGTGGCGCCGGAGAACGCCGGCGGCGACGTGTTCGTGTTCTTAAGCCAGCAG
>CADBOC010000275.1 GCA_902796175.1 Oscillospiraceae bacterium
CATCGCCGTTGCCCGAAGGGCAAAATCGGCGGGCGTTACAATCTTTTTATTTGACAGGAAACGAGAAGTTTCCTGTCAAATAAAAAAAAGCCCCCTTGCCGCGTCCGTTCTTTCTGAACGGGGGGCGGCAAGGGGGCTCCTCTGTCGCAGCGGCCGGCGGCCGCGCGAAGGGAAATTACCAGACAAGCGAATCGGTCGCGGGAACAAGCTCACAGAGCGTTTTTTTGCAGTATTCGATCAGGCGGGCCTTATACGCCTCGCTTTCTTTCGCCTTGCGCATCGTACGGCGCAGCACGCGCGCGAAACCGATGATCGCGGCTTTGTTTTCGATCTGCCGCAGAAACGCTTCGTCTGAGGTATCGAAATAATAGCGGACCGTCGCCTTCCAGAACGCGTTCGCCGTCTCATAGGAGATGCCGAGAAATTCCTTCACGTTGTTGTGATCGATGCAGGAAAAACCGACGTAGGCAAGATAGATCGCGGCGAACTCAAAAACGGGATGGCCCATCGAAAGGGTATCCATATCGATCAGCAGGTTCTCGCCGTTCTGCCGCATGATGTTTTTGATGTGATAATCCCCGTGCAGCATATTGTTCGTATCGGGGATCTCAGAGATGAGCCGCACAAGCTTATCGCCCACCTCCGCAGGAAGATGATCGCGGCAGAACTCCGCCCAGACCAGCGCCTCCGCTTTTTTATCGGGCAGCTCGCCGGGCTTTAACACCGTGCCGTGCATGGTCTTGAGGATCTCTACGCTGTCTTTCGCGAGCGCGTCCGCCTGCGAGGGATCGGCGATCAGGAGCTTTGCGAACGACTTGGCGTTGAGCAGCTCAAAAACGGATCCGTAGAGATCGCCGACCTGAACCACGTCGTAGGGAATGGCGGTGGGCACGCCCATAACGAAAGCCTTGCGGGCCAGCTCCCGCTCGTTGTGGATCTCCTCGAGCGCGTCGTGATTTTTATACACCTTTACAATGGTATCGGGATCGATGCGGTAGACCTTTCCGTTCGCCCCTTCGCCGATGACCTCGCAGCCCTCTACGCTCACCCTTCGGTACGCCTTTGCGATATCCATCATCTCGGTAAAGCCGGTCATATCGAAGATCTCGTAGACCTCGGAGGAGACGTTGACGACGCTCAGCGTCTTATGCGCCTTTTTCAGCCGCAGAACAACGCGCAGCCCCGCGCTCGAGATGTATTCGAGCCCTGTCAGATCGAGGACCAGATCCCCCGCGAAGTCTCCGACGGCGGAGACGATCTCCTTTTCTGCATCGGCCGCGTTGGCGGAATCCACACGCCCGGAAAGCGATACGGTCAAAATGCCGTTTTCCTGTTTCGCGCTGACTTCAAACATACTATGCAACTCCTTTATTCAGATTGGTCAAAACCCGCGCGGCGGCGTCCTTTGTGCGCGGTACGCGTTGCCGGCGGAGCGGTTCGCCCGGCGTCACTCAAGCTGTTCCTGAATGAAATATACCTCCGACGACGATTTCGTTACCATAACGCTCTCCTGATGAAAAAACGCGCAAAGATCCCGCGCCATCTCCTCGACCGTTTCTTCGGGCACGTCCATCAAAGTCAGCGCCAATGTTGTTTCTTCCACATAGCTGCCGTCTTCATGAAAATATCCGCCGTCAACGGTATGCACCGAAAAGGCCGTATGATAGGCGCGGCATACCCTTTTCAGCAAGGAGAGATACTTTTCGGTGCCGAACTTCTGTTCATGCGTGACCGAGTCGTTAAGCCCGATGTAGATCGTAGTCTGCAGCATTGTCAACACGCCTTTCTGACCTGTCATGATCGGTTCGGAACAGCAGGAACGGCCGCCGGCGGCGCGGTCCCGACCATCCAATGAGGACAGTATAACACAGATCGTCTGAAAATGATATGATTATTTTTGTTTTTTGAGTCTGATTTTGTAACAAAATTGTAAATCTTTTATCACGCCGGATGTAGTATAATATGAATGTTCCTTTTTCCCACGGGCAGAAAGGACAAGTTATTTCCGTGCAGCGCGTTCGCGCGTGACCGCGCGAGGCAAAGCCGGATCAAAAAGGAGGATCCTCAATGGAACAGAAGGATCGACTGACGCCGATGCGCTTTGCGCACAGGGGGCTTGTACAGCATGCGCCCGAAAACACCATCGCCGCGTTTGAGGCGGCCGTCCGGTACGGCTGCGAGGGCATTGAACTGGACGTTCGTCTTTCAAAAGACGGGGTCGCCATCGTGGTGCACGACGACAATATGCGCCGCATGACGGACGGAAAAAACACCGCCGCGATCAAGGATCTGACGGCGGAGGAGATCTGCAGTCAGGAGATTCCCTACGCCGGGCACCTGCTTCCCTTCCACCCGCCGGTGCCGTATTCCGAAGGCGAAGGCTCCGCGCGCACCTTTACGGAGGAGGAGCTGGCCTATTTCCGCGCGGTTGACACGCGCACCACGCACCTTTCCACCTTTGCCGAAGTAGACCGCTGGTTTGCCGGCGTAAAAACGGATACCGTGATCGAGATCGAGCTCTGCGCGCCGGGCACGTTCCGCGCGATCTACCCCATTCTGAAGGCCTCACCCAACTGCGGCCGGTATATCGTTTTCTCCGGGCACAAAGACATTCTGGAGGAGATGTTTGAGACGCTGGAAGCAAACGGCAGGCCCGAAGGGCTCCGCCTCGGCGCGAATCTGCGCCGGCTGGACGCGGAAAATCTCGCGCTGATCGAACGCGCGGGCTTCTACGAAGTGGGGCTCAACGACCACTGGTTCGAAGCCGCCGACGTTCAGAAGCTCGCAGAGATGGGCGTTAAGGTATTTTCAAACCTCGGCGATTATCCGGAATGGTGGCAGACCCTGCAGACCATCGGCGCCGTTGCCTTCAAAACCAACTACGCAGAAGCATATACCCTTTGGTATGAACACGGCAGACGCTGACCGCCGTTGATACAATAAAATAATAATTAGGACGGAAGGTGCCGACTGATGAACAGATTCGCAAAAACCATGATCGCGCTGCTGACGGGAGCCGTCATGCTGCTCTCTTTCTCGGCCTGCGGAAACAAAACTGAAGAAACAACGGACGGCGCAACCGGCGAAGCCGTCAGCGCAGCCGACAACGCGCTGCTGGAAGGGCTCCTGATCAAGCTGACGAACGATTCGGAGTATACATCCTGGAAAGAAGCGTTTGAATCTACCGAGATCGAGGAGACGATCAAAGACGACGGCATTCTCATCAGC
>CADBOC010000276.1 GCA_902796175.1 Oscillospiraceae bacterium
CTTCACGATCTATATGTGCAAGCTGGTGCTCGAATGGATCAAGAAGAACGGCGGCCTTGAGGGCATCAAGGCGAACAACGTCAAAAAGGCAAAGCTGCTCTACGACTTTCTGGACCGCAGCAAAATGTTCAAGAGCCCCGTGAACCCCGAGGACCGCTCCCTGATGAACGTGCCCTTCGTCACCGGCGACAAGGAGCTGGACGCGAAGTTCGTCGCCGAGGCGACCGCCGCGGGCTTTATCAACCTGAAGGGCCACCGCACCGTCGGCGGCATGCGCGCCTCGATCTACAACGCCATGCCCGTGGAGGGCGTGGAGAAGCTCGTCGCGTTCATGGAAGCCTTCGAAAAAGCCAACGGCTGAGGAGGCGCGCCATGTATCAGATCTTAACGCTCAACAAAATCTCAAAAACCGGCCTTGCGGGTCTCTCGCCCGAGCACTTTGCCTGCACCGATTCCGCCGAGACGCCGGACGCCGTGATCGTCCGCTCCGCCTCGATGCACGAAATGGAATTCGCCCCGAACCTGCTCGCCATCGCGCGCGCGGGTGCCGGCACGAACAACATACCCATTGACCGCTGCACCGAAAACGGGATCTGCGTATTCAACACCCCCGGCGCGAACGCGAACGCCGTGAAGGAGCTTGTGATCTGCGCGCTTTTCCTCACCTCCCGCAAGATCTATGAGGGCGCGAAGTGGTGCGAGACCCTGAAGGGCAGCGGCGCCGAGGTCGGCAAAAAGGTGGAAAAGGGCAAGAGCAGCTTTGTCGGGCCCGAGATCCTCGGCAAAACGCTGGGGCTCATCGGCCTCGGCGCCATCGGCATTCCGGTGGCGAACGCCGCGAAGGCGCTCGGCATGAACGTGATCGGCTACGATCCCTTCATTTCGGACGAGGCGAAGGCCCGCCTTGCCGAGGGCGTCGAGGTTACCGCGGACCTTGACAGGATCTTCGCCGATTCCGATTATATCAGCGTGCACGCGCCGCTCACCGACGCGACCAGGGGCGTTGTGAACGCCGAAAACCTGAAAAAGGCAAAGGACGGCCTGCGCGTGCTGAACTTCGCCCGCGCCGAGCTTGTGGATAACGCCTCCCTCATCGAGGCGCTCTCCTCCGGCAAGGTAGCCGCCTACGCGACCGACTTCCCCACCGACGAGCAGATCGGCCTGCCCGGCGTTACCGCGATCCCGCACCTCGGCGCTTCCACGCCCGAGGCGGAGGAGAACTGCGCCGTGATGGCGGCAAAGCAGCTCGGCGACTATCTGCTGGACGGCAACGTGAAGAACTCCGTAAACCTTCCCGCCGTCAGCGCCCCCCGCGCCGGCAAGCGCCGCCTGACCGCCGTGACCGAGGGCGACCTCGCCGCCGCGCTGGCCGACGCGCTGAAGGCCAACGGGATCGAAATGGCCGGCTGCGCCGCCGGTATGAAGAAGAACGTGGGCTACTGCATCTTTGACACAGACGCCGAGATCGACGACGCCGTGATCGACGCCTTAAAGGCGATCGCGGGCGTGCGCATGCTGCGCGTACTGTAAGGCTCCCCCGATCGATATACAGCGACCAGGATCTCCGGGCTGCCGGAGATCCTTTTTTCATTTTAATACGGGCGTGCGCTCATTCCCCCGCTTTCAGTTTTTTGATCGCGCTTTTTTCAAGGCGGGACACCTGCGCCTGCGAGATGCCGATCTCTCTTGCGACCTCGGTCTGGGTGGAGCCCTCCAGAAAGCGGCGGGTCAGGATCTTTTTCTCGCGCGGCGCCAGCCGCCGGATTGATTCGCGCAGGCTCAGCTCGTCGATCCAATCACGTTCGTCTCCGGCGCTGCCGAGCTGATCCACCACATAGAGCGGTTCGGCGCCGTCCGAATACAGGGGTTCGTAAAGCGAGAGCGGGTCCACCACCGCCTCCAGCGCCAGGATCACCCTGGTGCGCTCCTCCCCCATCGCCTTCGCGATCTCATCCACCGTCGCCTCACGGCCGAGGGCGTTCGTCAGCTCCTCTTTTTTGAGCATGGCGTGGTAAGCCGTGTCGCGCACCGACCGGCTGACGCGCATGGGCGTATTATCCCGCAGAAAGCGCCGTATCTCGCCGATGATCATCGGCACGGCGTAGGTCGACAGCTTTACGCCGAGATCCGTATTGAAATGATCCACCGCCTTAATGAGCCCGATGCAGCCGACCTGAAAGAGATCGTCCGGGTCCTCGCCGCGCGAAGAAAAACGCTGTACGACGCTCAGCACCAGCCGCAGGTTGCCCTTGATGAGCGCCTCCCTTGCGGCCTTATCCCCCGCCTTCGTTTTCAGCAGCAGCGTCTGCGTCTCTTCGTCGCCGAGCGTTTTGAGCCCCGCGGTGTTCACGGACGCGATCTCCACCTTATGATATCCCATGAACCGATCATCCTTTCCGTTTTGTTTTTCACCGCTCAGTATCGGAGAGGATGCGGTTTTTTAATCATGAACAAAAACAATCGGTCTATATTTGTGAAATAAAATACAGATATCGCTATTCGCTCCCCCATAAACAATAGTTTATAGGGCAGTTTTTTCTCATAAATCGAGTGAATAATCTGCGCAAAAAACCGATTTTTTATGCAAAAACCTTTTATTTTCCTATTGACATTTGAACTTCAAAAGCATATTCTATTACTAATCTTTTTTTTGGCGGCTCCTTACAACAGCGGAAAAACCGAAAAAGGGCGAAAACTGTCGGCCCGGTCCGGCAGACTATAACTTATTTTTATAGCTTTTGATTTATCATTATTTATAGGAGGAACTGTGCATGAACAGCTACATCGAACGCACGATCGAACAGGTCAAGAAAAAGAATTCCTACGAGCCCGAATTCATCCAGACGGTGGAGGAAGTCCTCTCTTCGCTGGATCCCGTGATCTCCGCGCACCCCGAGTACGAGGCGGCGGATATCCTCGGCAGACTCACCGAACCGGACCGCGGTATCTCCTTCCGCGTGACGTGGGTGGACGACGCCGGCAAAACGCAGGTCAACCGCGGCTACCGCTTTCAGTTCAATTCCGCGATCGGCCCCTACAAGGGCGGTCTGCGCTTCGATCCCTCCGTTTACAGCGGCATTCTGAAATTCCTCGGCTTTGAGCAGATCTTCAAGAACTCCCTGACCGGTCTGCCCATCGGCGGCGCGAAGGGCGGCGCGGACTTTGACCCCCAGGGCAAGAGCGACGCGGAGATCATGCGCTTTTGCCAGGCGTTCATGACCGAGCTCTATAAGTACATCGGGCCGGATGTGGACGTGCCCGCCGGGGACCTCGGCGTCGGCGGCAGAGAGATCGGCTACCTTTACGGCCAGTACCGCAGACTGACGAGCACCTTCAACAACGGCGTGCTCACCGGCAAGGGTCTGCCCTACGGCGGCTCCCTGATCCGCGCGGAGGCGACGGGCTTTGGCGCCGTTTACTATCTGCTTGAGGTGCTCGGGCACTTCGGCGACTCCATCGAGGGCAAGACCGTCGCGATCTCGGGCTTCGGCAACGTGGCCTGGGGCGCCGTTACCAAGCTCGCCCAGCTCGGCGCGAAGCCCGTTACCCTTTCGGGCAAGGACGGCTATATCTACGACCCCGACGGCGTCGTGACCCCCGAAAAGATCCAATTCATGCTTGACCTGCGCGCAACCAACGAGCCCTACATCAAGCCCTACGCGGATAAATTCGGCGTACAGTTCTTCCCGGGTGAAAAACCCTGGGGCTGCAAGGTGGACGTGATCATGCCCTGCGCCTGCCAGAACGAGGTTCTGATGGAAGACGCCGAAAAGATCGCCGCGAACGGCGTAAAATACTACATCGAGGTATCGAACATGCCCACCACGAATGACGCGCTGGCGTTCCTGAAAGAACACTGCGCAGCGGTCGCGCCCAGCAAGGCCGTGAACGCGGGCGGCGTCGCCGTGTCGGCGCTCGAGATGTCTCAGAACTCCATGCGCTACGCCTGGAGCGCCGAAGAGGTGGATAAAAAGCTCAAAGAGATCATGGCGAACATCCACGCCAACTCTGTGGCCGCCGCCGAGCGCTACGGCCTCGGCTACGACCTGGTTGCCGGCGCGAACATCGCCGGCTTCCAGAAGGTTGCGGACGCCATGATGGCGCAGGGCCTGATCTGAGCATACGGTTTAAGATGAAGGGATCCCCGGACGGTTCGGGGATCTTTTTTTTGAGACAAAAAATGGATTGCAAAACCGCTTCGACCCTGTTATAATGATAGAAGCGGATCTTTTCGTTCGCGGCGTTCGAAAAAACGTCCCATTCTGATCATAAGGAGAAGGATCATGTCTGAAGAGAAGAAAACCAAGAGCAAGCTCAATTACAAACGAACATTCCTGATCGGCTTCGGCTTTCTGGCGTGCATGCTGCTGTGGAACGTATACAACTCCTACGTTCCCGTCATCTTCCGCGCCAAGCTCAGCGAACTGACACACGGCGGCCAAACGCTGCCGGGTATTCTCTCCGTCGCGCTGCTGGTCAACGCCATCATGACCATCGACAACGTGTTCGGCGTGATCTTTCAGCCCTATTTCGGCAAAAAGAGCGACCATATGCGCAGCAAAAAATGGGGCAAGCGCATGCCCTTCATCATCCTCTGCCTGCCCATCTGCGCCGTTCTTTTCACGTTCGTGCCTGTGGCCGCTACCGTAAAATCCGCCGTTCTCAGCATCATTCTGATGATGACGGTGATCATCTGCTTCAACTTCGTGATGTCCATCTGGCGTTCGCCCGTCGTATCGCTGATGCCGGACTTCACCCCCTCTGCCCTGCAGTCTGACGCCAACGCCGTGATCAACATCATGGGCGGCGTGGGCCAGATGATCGGCCTTGTGATGGGCACGATCGCAACCTCCGTCGTGGGTCTGCTGGGCTTTACGGCGCTGCACGATTCCCTGAGCGCGAAGACGGATTCCATGGGCCGCATCCTCGCCACCGTCGCCGACGGCACGGCTCCCGTCGCCGCCGCCAAGGGCGCGACGCCCCTCATCGAGTATTCCGGCATTTTTCAGGGCGGCGTCATCCCGGAGCAGTACCGCGACGTCGTGCAGAACTTCGTCGATTCCAGCCGCGACACGCTCTATCAGCACGTAAACGGCAACTTCAGCGGCGAATTCAAAGAGGGCGCCGTAGAGGTTGCGAAAAAGGTCGCGCTGCAGGTGAACGGCGAATATCAGTATGTAAACTACACGCCCGTATTCCTGATCGCGGCGATCATCGCCGTACTGAGTCTGCTGGTGCTGGTGCTCTTCTACAAGCGCAACAAACAGTACGACCTCTCCAAAAACATGACCGAGACCGAAGAGACCGAGGTGCCCAAAAAGATCAAGATCCGCGATCTGCCGATCTCGAAAGAGGAACGCCGGAGCCTGATCGTGATGCTGGCGGCGCTCTTCCTGATCAACAACGCGACCGAAGCCATTGTTCCGAACTTCACAAACTTCGCCCTCGATACGCTGAACATGCCCCCCACAAGCTCCACGCTGATGATGGCGGTATTCGCCGTATCCCTCGCCGCCTTCGGCATTCCGGCCGGTACGCTGGGGCGCAAGATCGGCCGTAAAAAGACCATCATTCTGGGGCTCAGCGTGATCGTGGTGATGTTCGCGATCTACCTTGCCGTGTCGCAGTTCTTTACCGACTCCAAGCTCTTTGTGCAGATCGTGCTGTGGATCGCGCTGGTCGTCGGCGGCGCGGCGGTCGGCTGCATCAACATCAACACCCTGCCGCTGGTGCTTACCATCGGCGGCCGCGAATACGTCGGCACCTTTACCGGTTATTATTATACCGCCACCTTCTCCGCCGCCATCACCGGGCCCATTCTTTGCGGCGGTCTGATCGGCCTGTTCAACGAGGACTATAACTACATGTTCCTCTTCTGCGCGATCTTCTTCGCGCTGGGTCTTCTCGTTATCACACAGGTGAAGCACGGCGAATCCTACGAGATCACGGATGAGGAGATCAAGCAGGCGCAGATGGCGGACGACTGATCCGGTCACAAAGACGAAAGATGAAAGACGAAAAAGGAAAACGCTGACGCGTTTTGGTTCTTACCGCTCCGCGCGGGTCCGGAAACCTGTTTTCGCTTCATCGAACGTCTGCAGATCGTGAAAACGCGGCCTTTGCCGCGCGCCGGAGCTGCCGGAGACGGCGGCTCCATTTCTTTGCGGAAAGGATCTTACCATGAAACAGGAGCTGATCCACACCCCCGGCGGCATACCGCTGCTGGTACTGAAAAATGAGGCGCTGCACGCCTTTGCCCTCAGCGTTACGCTGAAGGCGGGCAGCATCTACGAAACGCCGGAGACAAACGGATATTCGCATCTGCTGGAACACATGCTCTACCGGCACCTTTCGGCGCATTTCGGCGAAAACGTGGACGTATGGCTGGAACGTCGCACGCTGGCCTCCTCCGCGTTCACCTGCAAAAACAGCGTTTACTTCCGTTTTTCCGGCATGCCGGAGGGATTGTCTTCGGCCTGTGAGGTGCTCGCCGCGCTGTTTTTACCGCTTTCTCTCCCGCGCGAGGCGTTTGAGGCGGAAAAAGCGGTCGTTAAAGCGGAGATCCGCGAGGCGGACGAACGCAGAAGCCCCGCCTACGCCATTGAGAAACGCGTATGGACCGGCTCCCCTGCCGTGCAGACCATTCTGGGACTGTGCCGCAGTATCGACGCCGCGACGCCCGAAAAGCTCGAACGCTTCAAGCGGGGGCTGCTGACCCGGGAAAACGTCTTTCTCTGTCTGAGCGGCCGCGTAGACGCTCAGACGGTACGACGCGTATCGGAGGCGGCGGACAGCATCCCCTTTTACCCCGAGGCGCGGCCGCTTTCGAACCGCGTTTCGGTTCCGAACGCGTTCTTTCACCGAACGGGCAGGGTATTTACCAGGGAATGGCGCGCCAGCGAGATCCATTTCGCGTTTGACCTCGATTACACGAAGCTCGGACATCTTGCAGCAGACGCGGTCTCGCGCGTTCTGTTTGAAGGCATGAGCGCCCTGATGGATCTGCAGCTCCGGGATAAAAAACACCTCGTCTACGCGGTGGACGACGTGACGGACGAATACGAAAACGCGGGCAGCCTGCGCTTTTCCTTCGAGACGGATCCCGCACGCACGCTTTCCGCTGTCGCGGCGACGGTGGAAACGCTGAACATGCTCAAACGCGGCGAATTCGATTTTGACGTATACCTGCGTCGGGAGCTCACGATCGAAACGCTGATGCTCGACGACGTTTACAGCGCGAATGAGCGCTTATCCTACGACGCGTTTCTCTGCCCCTCGCTGCCCCCGATCGACTTCGACGCACCGCTGCTCGGCCGCTACGCGGGGATCACCAAAGAAGCGATCGTACTCGCCGCGAACGAGATCTTTCGTCCCGAAAACATGACCGTGCTGCTCGCGGGCAAAAAACCGACGCCTGAACGCGTGCTGCGACTCATCCGCGCCGCCCTCGCGGGGCTGGCATGAGGCGCCGGCGGCAACGCCGTAGGCGCGGTAAAATCACAGCTTCGCGCCGGTAAGATCCGGCTTCGCCGGGAGGGGGAATTCATATTCTTGACTTTCCATTTGCGGAATGCTAAAATAGAAACGGAAAGGGTGTGATCCCCATGGGCAGCGAAACAAACAGGACCTACCGCGACCGGCTGTTCAAATTCATTTTCGGCAATCCTGCCAATAAGGCGTGGACGCTGAGTCTCTATAACGCCGTCAACGACTCACAGTATACGGACCCGGAGCAGATCCGGTTCAATACCATC
>CADBOC010000277.1 GCA_902796175.1 Oscillospiraceae bacterium
GCGAACGGCGTTACGCTCAAGCAGCTGGTGACCGGCGGAACGGTCCGTCTCTACGCGCAGTGGAAGGCAGCGTAAACGGACGAAACAGATATTCTGAAACCGGCAAACGCGTACAGCCCCCTCTTCGGGGGCTGTACGCGTTCAGGAAAACAAAAAAACAGGGATCTCTGATCCGCGATCCGCGTTCGGAGATCCCCGGTTTCTTTTTTCAGCGCCTCAGGCGTTATTTTTTTTCTCCACCCGGCAGCGCTCAGCGAGCCACGCCCTGCCGAGCGTTTTTTCGCCGACGCCGGGGAAGCGGATCCGGACGGCGCCGCCTTCGGCGGAGAGGACCTCGCCCGTGCCGAACGCGGGGTGGATCACCGCGTCTCCGGGGGAGAGCTTTGTTTCAGCGGCGGGCTTTGCCGAAACGGCGGCGGCCGGTTTGTGCGCCGGGGCTGTTTCGGGTTTTTCCGTGAGGAGCGCGAGAAAGTCCCCGAAGGAGGGGAGAACGGCGAGCTTCCCCGCGCGTCTGAGCCCTGTGAACAGCGCCGCCGAGCGCGCCTGACAGTTAAGGCTGCGCTCGGGGTTGAAGGCGACGTCGGTGAACGCGTCGTAGCCGGCGAGCGTCTCGGCCAGCGCCTCATTCTCGAACAGAGCGCTGATGTAGATATAATCGTAGAATGCCGTCTCGGGCTTCGTCGGGTAGTCGGTCCCGGCGAAAGAGAAGCGGAGAAGACTGCCGCTGCCGCGGAGCCGTTCGTCCCTTTTCGCGTCTTTGGGCGGCACGCCCAACAGATCGGTATACGGACCGCCCCCGGTAAAGACCTTGCTGCTCTGAAACACGTTTTCCACCGCGACCGGCTCGCTGAGAGAAGGGACCCTCATTTTCAGATGAAAGGCGCTCGCGGCAGTTCCGCAGGGGGTCTCGGACGCGCTCGAGATCTCAAGGATCCGTTTGCCCGGGAAGGCCGCGCGGAACGCTTCGTGCATGCTGTTGACGTTTTTGCGTTTCTGAGACAGGGCGAAGCCGCCCGCCCACGTAAAGCTTGCCTGGAACACGCGCACGTAAGGCGCGTGATCCAGCGCGATGAAGATCGGTCTTTCCGCCATAGATGGTTCCTCCTTTTTTTCGATTACGGAGTTTACTCTGAAAACGGAGGAGGACGAGGGGGGGGGCGTTTTACGCTCCGAGAATGACGCCGAGGGCTTCTTCGAGCGTATCGGCGCGGTAGTTGCAGAGCTCCGTTACGCCGGAGGCTTCGATGTTGCCGCCTGAAACGCCGATGCAGGCGAAGCCCGCTAATTTTACGGAGACGACGCCGGCGCCCGAATCCTCCATGCCGATCACCTTATGCCGCCGTTCGAAGGGCATGTTAAGCCCCACAGCGGCGGTCTCGGCGTAGAGCCACGGGTGGGGCTTCGGCTCCAGCTCGCCGAGGGTGCCGGTCTGCCCCGGGCGCAGGGCCTGCCCCGCGGTGATGATGCTGTCGTAAAAATCGACGGGGTCGCCCATGCCGAGCTGGCGGAAGGCGGAAACGATCTCCGGCATCGCCTTTTCGTACAGGCCGCTCGTCACAAGGCCGATCTTAACGCCCTCCTTTTTCAGCGTCAGCAGAAAGGGCTTGAGCCCCGGCGCGGGGGTGAACGCGTCCTGCTTGCCGCGGCCCTTCATGATCTCGTCCATCTCATGCGCGACGATCTCAAAGTAGAAGCGCCGCGCCTCGGGCAGGGAGCCGCCCGGGGCGTATTTGTCTATCATATACTGCAGGTGCTCCGAAACGGAGTGGCCCGAGATAAAGGGCTCGTCCTCCGCCTCGCGGCGGAATGCGCCGTTCCCGAGGAGCCGCGCCGTCGTCTGCTCGATCACCCACATCCAGAACGCTTCGGAGTGGACGGAGGTGCCGTCCAGATCCATGAGAACGGCCTCGGCCTTCGGCGCGAAGGGCGTCTCTCTAAGGGGATAGATCGCGGGGTAGCCCATGCCGCTGTGCACGCAGCACAGCGTCTTATCCGCGAACTCCACAAAGTCGGTCTTGCCGTCCTCCGGCGAACGGATCGCCTGAACGCCGTCTTTGCCGACCTCAAAAAACGCGTTTTTGTCTTTGTACAGC
>CADBOC010000278.1 GCA_902796175.1 Oscillospiraceae bacterium
GACAAACGGAAGGACCTCATCTACACGGGCCGCACCCTCTTCGGCGCGAAGCCGCCAAAGGGGCAGGATCTGGAAGACCACTATTTCGGCGCGATCAAGCCCCGTGTGCTCGCGTTCATGAAGGAGCTCGATACCGAGCTCTGGAAGCTCGGCATTCTGGCGAAAACGGAGCACAACGAGGTAGCGCCCGCGCAGCATGAGCTTGCCCCCATCTTTACGACTACGAACATCGCGGCGGATCACAATCAGCTTATGATGGAGCTCATGCAGAAGATCGCCCGCAAACACGGCATGGTCTGCCTGCTGCACGAAAAACCCTTTGCCGGCGTAAACGGCTCCGGTAAACATAACAACTGGTCGCTGAGCACCGATACCGGCGTGAATCTTCTGAACCCCGGCGATACCCCGGCCCAGAACGCGCAGTTTTTGCTCTTTCTCTGCGCCGTTATCCAGGCGGTGGATGATTACCAGGATCTGATCCGCATCTCCGTCGCCTCGGCAGGCAACGACCATCGGCTCGGCGCGAACGAAGCGCCGCCCGCCATCGTATCGATCTTTCTCGGCTCCGAGCTTACCGAGATCCTTGAAGCCATCGAGAAAGACGCTTCCTACGGCGGCAGACAGAAGGAAGTTCTCAAGATCGGCGTGCATACGCTGCCGCGATTTGCAAAGGATACGACCGACCGAAACCGTACCTCGCCCTTTGCCTTTACGAGCAACAAGTTTGAATTCCGTATGCTCGGCTCCTCGGCTTCGATCTCTGACGCCAACATCATGATCAACACCGCCGTCGCCGAATCCCTGTCGCAGTTTGCGGACCGCCTTGAGGGCGCCGAAGATTTCGAGCTCGCGCTCCACGATCTGATCAGAGAGACCATCTCCGCGCACAAGCGCATCATCTTCAACGGCAACGGCTATGATGAGGCGTGGGTGGAGGAAGCTCAGCGCCGGGGACTGCTGAATCTCCGCTCCACCCCGGACTGCCTGCCGTATCTGCTGCACGAGAAAAACGTTCGCTTGTTTGAAAAGCACCGCGTATTCTCCCGCGAAGAGCTCGCCGCGCAGTATGAGATCCAGTGCGAGAACTACTGCAAGGTTCTCAACATTGAGGCGCTCACGCTCCTCAATATGATCAACAAGGATATCCTGCCCGCGACCGCCCGTTTTCTCGGTCAGCTGTCGCAGACTTACAACGCCAAGATGGCGACGGGAATTGAACTGATCACCTCCTACGATACCGATATTCTGAAACGCCTTTCCGCGCTGCAGGAAAACATCTATCGCCAGAAATGCGCCCTGGAGCAGAGCCTTTCGGCGGCGGACGGCGTTCACGATACAACAGAGCGGGCGCAGTATTTCAAGAATGAGATCTTTGCCCGTATGACGGCGCTGCGTGTGGACGTGGATACCTTTGAAGACCTTACGGATTCCGCCTGCTGGCCTTATCCCACCTACGGCGCGATCCTCTTCAGCGTAAAATAATCATCAAACGGAAAGGAAACGATCGTTCATCATGGATAATATCTGGCATTCTCTTGCTGCGGAGCGCGTGACGCCGGAGGATTTCATTGCCGTTGTAGAGATCCCGAAGGGCAGCAAAAACAAGTATGAGCTTGATAAAAGCACCGGTCTTATCATTCTCGACCGCGTGCTCTACACCTCTACCCACTATCCCGCCAATTACGGCTTTATTCCGCGCACCTACGCCGACGACGGCGACCCGCTGGACGTTCTGGTGCTTTGCAGCGAGGCGCTGCACCCGCTGACGCTCGCGCGGTGCTATCCCATCGGCGTCATCCGCATGCTTGACAACGGCAAAGCGGATGAGAAGATCATTGCCGTGCCGTTCAGCGATCCCATGTATAACTCCTACCGCAGCATTTTTGCGCTGCCGCGCCACACCTACGACGAAATGACGCACTTCTTCTCCGTTTATAAAACGCTGGAAAAGAAGCAGACCGTGGTGGATGAGGTGCAGGACCGCGATACGGCTGTTGGAGTTATTGCCGCGGCGATCGAGAATTACCGCCGACTGTTCCCGGACCCCGAGGAGTAAAACAAAGACCGGAAGGCGCCCCCTCCGGTCTTTTTTTATACAATCTGCAGGATATAGAACTTCAGGTATTCCGTGCCGTCCGCCCCTGCGAGGATCGGGTGATCCGCCGCCTGCTGTCTGCGTTCGGCGATGCGCACACGCACGTTCGCGTCCTTCGCGGCGTCGAGCAGCATGCGCTGAAAGAGGGAGTCCGTCATAAAATGCGAACAGGAGCAGGTCGACAGGTAGCCGCCTCTCGGCAGCAGCCGCATTGCCTTGAGATTGATCTCTTTGTAGCCCCTGTAGGCGGCGCGTACGGTATCGCTGCTCTTCGTAAACGCGGGCGGATCGAGGATGATATAATCATACGGCGAACGGCCCGCACCGCTCAGGGCGGTCAGGTATTCGAACACGTCCGCCTGCAGGAATTCGATATCGGAAAACCCGTTGAGCGCCGCGTTGGCTTTCGCGGCTTCCAGCGCCGAGGCGGAGACGTCCACCGCGGTCACGCGTTTTGCGCCCGCGGCGGCGCAGTTCAAAGCAAACGCGCCCGTATGCGTAAAGCAGTCCAGCACGGTTCTGCCGGGCGCGATCGCAGCGGCGGCACGGCGGTTGAACTTCTGATCCAGAAAAAAGCCGGTTTTCTGCCCCGCTCTGAAATCGACCCGATATCGGATCCCGTTTTCCGTGATCAGGACGGTTCCGTCGTCCGGCGATTCCGGTTCAGGCAGCGTTTCGCAGGTATAGTAGCCGCTCTCTCTCGGCAGTCCCTCCTTTTCACGCACATGCGCGTCGCCGCGCAGATAGACGGCGCGTACCGGTTCGCCCATCTCGCGCAGCTGTGCGATCAGGCAGGGGATCAGCGCGTCTTTCAGCAGCTCGATCCCGAGACACATGATCTGCAGTACAAGCACATCCGCGAATTTGTCGACAATAAACCCCGGGAATCCGTCCGCGTCTCCGAAGATCAGGCGCGCGGAGGAAAGGTCGCCGCAGAGCACCGTTTTGCGGTAGGAGAGCGCGTACCCGATCCTGCGGGAGAAAAACGCTTCGTCGATCCTGTCGTTCGCGTTGGTCGTAAGTACGCGTACCGCGATCCTGGAACGGTCGTTGTAGAACCCCGTACAAAGATAGCGCCCCCGGCCGCTGTATACGTCCACAGGTCTGCCGTTTACCGCGTTCGGATCCCGTTCGCGGATCTCAGCGCCGTAGATCCATACGCCGCCGTCTTTGATCGCTTTCTCCGCTTTTTCGCTGACTGTCAGTTTCGCATACCGTTCCATCTTGTTCCTCCGTCGGCAATTCTGTTTACAGTATACCGCAAACGGGCGCGTCTTGCAATCGGGACGAAAAAAAATAATAAAATATTTTGTTTAGGGCTTGAAAAACCGGAAAGAATGTGGTAATATAGATTGCGTTGCGGGAGTAGTTCAGTGGTAGAGCGTCAGCTTCCCAAGCTGAATGTCGCGGGTTCGAACCCCGTTTCCCGCTCCATATGACCTGTCGGCTGATGTCGGCAGGTTTTTTCTTTCCGGAATCCTTTAATTTTATCGAAAATACTGGACTTTTTATCCCGCTGCTTTTATAATAGAAGTATTATAGCTCCCACAAAACATAAGGAGGAGACTGTGTATGAACGCGGTACGAAAATCAATCGCTTTGCTCCTTGCGATCCTGCTGATCGGCACGTCCTTTTCCCTGTCGGTTTTTGCCGACGACGGCGGGACGGATTTTTCCCCGTCCGATAAACTCACCGTCAGCGGCGAGAAGATCGTAAACGGGCGCGGAGAAGAAGTGATACTGCGCGGTACGAACTTCGGCGGCTGGGGCATCATGGAGGACTGGTTCTGTCCCTTTACGGACCCCGCCGGGGAAGAGAACATGTATCAGACCCTTGTCTCACGCTTCGGCACAGAGAAAACGCACGCGCTTTTCAAAACCTACCGCAGCAACTGGATCACGGAGACCGATTACCGGAACGTGGCGGCAATGGGCATGAACTGCGTACGCCTGCCTGTCTGGTACCGTAATTTTCAGAGCGATGATAACGGCGCCTGGTACCGCACGGCGGACGGAGAGATCGATTTTTCGGAGCTCGACGGCGTTGTTGAGATGTGCCGCAGATACGGTCTCTACCTGATCCTCGATCTGCACGGCCTGCCCGGGTTTCAGAACGATTACGACCACTGCGGAAAAAGCAAATCCATGTCTTTGTTCGACGATACGCCGGAGGGCAGGCGCTGCCGCGAAGTAACGCTCGATTTCTGGACCGAAGTCGCGCGGCATCTGGCGGGCGACCCGGTGATCGCGATGTACGATCTGATGAACGA
>CADBOC010000279.1 GCA_902796175.1 Oscillospiraceae bacterium
CCCTACAGGGAACCGATGGATTCGTGCCCATCGGAACACCTATGCAGATCCGAAGTTGTCGAGGCATTGCCTTGACAGCGATATTGCCGACTGAAGTCGGCAGCGATATTCGCTTCGCGAGCGAAGGACTTCGCTTTGCCCGTACCCATTTTATATAATCAAAACGCGAAGCGTTTTCCGACATTTCTCATTTCTAATTTCTAATTTCTAACTTCTGACTCGCGCGTCCGCGCGAGTCAGTGCAGGCGGAAGCGCGCGTTGTAGTCGGATACGCCGTAGTGGCCGATGGTGCGCTCGAGCATGGGCAGCATGGCGTTTTCGGTGCCGGCCGTGCCGTTTTTGCGGTCGAGGACCGAGAAGAGCGGCGAAAAACGGCGCAGCACGCCCATGATGGCTTCGTATTCCGGCGTGCCGTAGTTATAGGGCGAATCGCCGGTGAAGATATTGCGCACCAGCTCCACGGCGAGCTGCCTGAAGGGCTTGTCTTTGACGGAGGCCGGGCATTTTACGGCGAAGAGGCGGCAGACCTTGCCGACGGAGGCGGAATTGAGGTAAGAGCCGACCTTCGCCACGGTTTTCTGAAGGGCGTCGGGCGCGTTTTTCAGGCCGAGCTTGCCGAGGAAGCGGGCGGGGTCGTCGCGCATGGCGGTCATGTAGGTGTTGAGCATGCGGTCGAACTGGCGGGCGAAGTATTCGTCTTTGGTAAGGCCGCCGAGATCCCACGCGAAATCCGGCACGGGGAGCGTTTCAACGTCCACCCACTCGCGGTCGGTGAGGGTGATGAGGCGCATGCTGGCCGGCCAGCCGATCAGAGAGCCGGTGCATACGTCTATAAAGCGGTTGCCCTTTTCGGTGGTCTTCACCTTGATGCTCTGGTTGTGCATATGGCCGGTGAGGCAGAGATGCACGCCCTCGTCCGCCAGAAGCGTCGTGAGGTAGTCGGCGTTCTTCATCACCACCTCGCCGCCGAGCAGAGAGAATACGGGAGACCCCGGCAGCATGGGGTAGTGCGTCATCGCGATCATCGTTTCGCCCTCTTCGCGCGCCTTCGCCGTCTGCCGCAGGATCCACTCGATCTGCCGCGCGGGGTAGGTGTGGCGGCTCGCGAAGTTGCCGTCGTTGTTGAGCGCCAGCAGGCGGATACCGGGCGCGAGCTGCGCGACGTAGCTCAGATGCTCGCGGTCCACGGCGATGGCGTCTGAAAAGCCGAAGTCGTAATAGAGGTCGAAGAGCGTATCGCGCGGCGTGCCCTCGGGGGCAAGGCGGCCCGTTTCGTCGTAGGCGAAGGGATGCTCGTTGCAGTCGTGCCCCGCCGTGATGACGAACACGCGCTTGCCGGCGGCCTTTAAGGAGCGCAGCAGCTCAATGAATTCCCTGTGGCTCTCGGCCTCGCCGTTGAACGAGAGATCGCCCGCGATCAGCACGGTATCGGCAAGATCGGTCCCGTTGAGCCACCGGAACGCCGCCTCGTTGATCGCCTGCGTCTCTGCGAAGCATTTCTGCTCGTACGCCATGAACTCGTCGTAAGCCTCGCCCCTGCAGCCGAGCTTTTCGGCAAAATAATGGGTGTCGGTGATCAGAAGGAATCTGAATGTCTGCGGATCCATGATAATACCTCCGTTATATAGTTATAAGTTAACAGGTAACAGGTAAAAATTGCGGACGGGCTTCGCCCGTACCCATTTTATATTTTTCCGAGCACAAATTATGATGATCAAAACGCGTTGAGCGTTTTCCGAAACTTTTACCTTTTACCTTCTCACTTTTCATTCGCGCGCGGACCGCGCGCGGTCTATTTCCTCCGCGATGCGTTCGGCGGCGGCGCGGGAGCGGACCACCTTGAGCAGGGCGCTTTCGGCGGAGATCTCGGCGGAGAGGGCGGGTTCGCTCACGGCCTTCAGGCACGCCGCGCGGCAGTCTGAGAACCATACGGGGTCTGAAAGCGGGTCCGAGCGGATGACGAGCCAGGCGTCGTCCGGCAGAAGGCAGACCGCGGCCCGGCCGGGCTCGATCTTTTCCACCGCCGCGTAGAGCGCCGCCGGGTAGGCGGGATCGCCGATCTGCACCGGCTCGGCGGAGAGCTGCTGCTCGGGCGCTTCCCCCGCCGCTGCGAGCGAGGCGAATACCAGCTCCGGCCCCGCGCCCGCGTTGACGCGCACGGCGGCGTCCGAAAGCGTTTTGAGCAGCGCCTCGCGCTCTTCGTCGGTCAGCGCGCGCCGGTTGCCGTAGACGTCCGCCGCGGTCAGGGGGACCCTGAGCCATTTGAGCACCAGATAGCGGGAGGAGAACCACTCCCTGAGCGTCTCCTCCGGCACCTCGGCCTCGCCGCCCTTACCGAAGAGCGCGCTTCGAAGCTCCTCGCGCATCGCTTCGGCCGTCTTCAGCTTATAGAGCGCGGCCTTGGTCACGCCCACCTTCTCGTAGTGGCTGCCGAAGATCTGCCAGAGCGCGTTCACCGCCTCGCTGACCGCCGCGCGTTCGGCGCCGGTCAGCCGCAGAGAACGTTCGGCAAAGGCGGAATTCACCGTTACATATTCGACGCAGCCCGCGGTCGCCGCCTCGATGCGCCGGCTGCGGTCCGCGTTGGCGGGGTCCGCCGCCGCGCGGTCGTAATAATAGCGGAACACGCCGGCGTCCACCGCCGCGCCGTTCACGGTGATGGGGGGATCTGTCCGTTCGCCCCGGCAGGCGGCGCACAGCGGCAGCAATATCACAAGCAGCAGCGCCGCGATGAAGCGCGCGGCCCCGCCCCTGCCGTTTCCGGTCATACGGAAGATCCCTCCTTCTTTTTTCGTCGTTTTTTACTGCGGCGCCGCGCCCTCGAGACGCTCAAGCGCCTTTCTGGCGGGATCGCTGCCGCCCGCGGCGGCGGAGCGGTAGCACGCCACGGCCCTGTTCAGGTCGCGTTCGGTTCCCTTGCCGTACTCCCAGCAGTAGCCGAGGTTATACAGCGCCTGCGGGCTGCCGCGCTCGGCGGAGCGGCGGAAGCAGTCGAACGCCTCGTTCGGGTCCGCCTCCACCCCGCTGCCGGTCAGCAGACACAGGCCTAAGTTGTTGAGGCCCTTGGGGTCATCCTGCCCCGCCGAAAGGCGGTAGTAACGCACCGCCTCGGCCGGGTCGGCCTTTACCCCGTAGCCGTGCGCGTAAAAGTAGCCGATGGAGCACTGGCTGCGCGCGTAGCCGAGATCCGCGGACTGCTTGTAGTAGGCGGCGGCCTTCTCCAGATCCTTTTCCACGCCCCTGCCGTTTTCGTAGCAGGAGGCGAGCGCGTACTGCGCGAGCAGACTGCCGCGCTTGGAGGCGGCGCGGTAGTAATCGCAGGCAAGAGAGGCGTCCTGCTCCACGCCGAGGCCGTTCTCGCAGCATCTGCCGAAGGCGTAGAGCGCCTCGGCGTGATCGCGCTGCGAGGCTTTGCGGTACCAGTGCGCCGCTTCGGCCTGATCCGCCTCCGTTCCTCTGCCCTTTTCCAGACATACGCCGAGGGCGTACTGCGCGTCGATCACGTCTTTTTCAGCCGCCATGCGGTAGTACGCTGCGGCCCCGGCCGCATCCCGTTCCACACCGACGCCCTTCGCAAGGCACAGCGCAAAGCGGTAGCAGCCCTCGGGATGCCCCTGTTCGGCCGCGAGGCGGTATCGCTTTGCCGCCTCGGCCGGATCGGGCGCGACCCCTTCGCCCTTTTCGTAGCACAGCCCCAGCGCCGTGAGCGCGTCGGCGTACCCCTGCCGGGCCGCGGCCCCGTACTGCCGGGCGGCCTCGGCCGCGTCCGCCGCGGTCCCGACGCCGCCGGCATAACAGCGGCCGAGGCGGTAAGCCCCCTCGGCGGACCCCATTTCGGCGGCAAGGCGGTATTCGCGGAAAGCCCCTTCGGGGTCTTTTTTGACCGCGATCCCCTCCTCCCGGAATCTGCCGACCGCCGCGACGGCGTCGGCGTATCCGAGCTCGGCGGCGCGCGTGTACTGTTTGAACGCGTTCGCGCGGTCCGGCGCACACCGGACGCCGCGTTCGAGACATCTGCCGTAGCGGAAGAGCCCCTCCGGGTCCTCCAGCTCCGCGGCTTTTTTGAAAAACCGCAGCATTTTTTCGTAGTCTTTTTTGCCCTCCGCCACTACGCCCAAAGCCGTCAGAACGGCGGGCGCGACGTAGGGCTCAGAGGCGATCGCCGCCGGCGGCTCCGCCGCGGGGGCGGCGGGCGGCGCGGC
>CADBOC010000280.1 GCA_902796175.1 Oscillospiraceae bacterium
AACTTATGGTGACCGAGGTGACGTATTGTGCAGAATTTTGCGGATATGACTTGCGAAGAGATCGCTGAGCAGGAGACCGAAGCGCGCAGACGCTACGACGCGTTGATGAAAGAGGGGATCTCCATCAATATGGCCAGGGGAAAGCCTTCGCCCGAACAGCTCGATCTTTCGGACGGGATGCTGGGGCTGACGCGCGAACGGATGGGAATTCGGGATGAGACCGGTTTTGACTGCCGCAATTACGGGGAGCTCAGGGGGATCCCGGAGTGCCGCAGACTGTTCGGCGAGATCATGGGACTGCCCGAAGATCAGGTGATCGCATGCGGCTCCTCGAGCCTGAATCTGATGTACGATTATATCTCGCAGGGGATGACGCACGGGTTCGGCGGCGAAGCGCCATGGATGCTGACGCCTGAGCGTAAATTCATCGCCGTCGTGCCGGGGTACGACAGGCACTTCGCCATCGCGCAGCATTTCGGATTTCAGCTCGTGAGCGTACCGATGACGCCCGACGGCCCCGATATGGACGCGGTCGAGGCGATCGTTCGCGACCCCGCCGTCAAGGGAATGTTCTGCGTTCCGAAATATTCGAACCCGGACGGCGTTACCTACAGCGAGGAGACGCTCCGTCGCCTCGCGGCCATGAAAACGGCGCCCGATTTCCGCGTGATCTGGGATCTCGCCTATGTGGTGCACGATCTTTTTGAAACGCCCGATCCCTTTGCGAACGTGTATGAGATCGCGGCGCCCTTCGGTACCGAAGACCGCTTCATGGCGTTTGCCTCCACCTCCAAGATCACGTACGCCGGCGCCGGCGTCGCGGCAATGGGCGGCAGCGTGAAAAACGTGGAAGAGGTGCTCTCGCGACTTACGCTGCAGATCATCAGCTACGACAAGATCAATCAGCTGCGCCACGCCGCCGTTTTCAGCGGTATCGACGACGTGAGAGAACGCATGCGCAGGCACGCCGCGATCCTGCGCCCGAAATTCGAAACCGTTCTCCGCGTCCTCTCTGAGGAACTGGAGGGCGCGGGGATCGCGAGGTGGAGCGCTCCCCGCGGCGGTTACTTTATCAGCCTTGACGTTACGGCCGGCTCGGCGAAATACGTGGGCGAGCTGTGCAAGGCGTGCGGCCTGACTCTGACGGGGGTCGGCGCCACCTACCCCTACGGGGTGGATCCCTCCGACAGCAACATACGCATCGCGCCCTCGTGCCCGAGCGTGGAGGAGCTTGAGAGGGCGACGCGCCTGCTTGCCGTCTGCGTAAAGCTTGCCGCCTGCAGGGCGCTCAGAGAAAAAGCGGCGGAATAAGGGGGAGAGCTTGTGTTTCGCATCGGTCACGGTTACGACGTACACCGCTTCGCGCCCGGGCGGGAGCTGATCCTGGGCGGCGTGAAGATCCCCTTCGAACAGGGGCTTCTCGGCCATTCGGACGCGGACGTGCTCCTTCACGCGATCATGGACGCGCTTCTCGGCGCGGCGGCGCTCGGCGATATCGGTCAGCATTTCCCCGATACCGATCCCCGTTATGCGGGCGCCGACAGCGCCGCGCTGCTCGGCGAATGCGCAGCTCTGCTGCGCGGCGCCGGGTGGGAGATCGGCAACATAGACGCGACCGTGATCGCGCAGAAGCCGAAGCTCGCTCCCTATATCGGGCGCATGCGCGAAACCGTCGCGGAGGTCTGCGGGATCGGCGCCGACGCCGTCAGCGTGAAAGCGACGACCGAAGAGGGGCTCGGTTTTACCGGGGAGATGCGCGGCGTCAGCGCGCACGCTGTAGCGCTGCTCACGCGGCGTTCGCAGACGTGAATGAAACTTTTCAGAATGAGAATGGTGACGGGCTATGATTTTAGAAATGATACACAACTTCTTCCTGCAGCTCAAAGACACGGTCCTGCGGTTCAAGTTTATCCCGGACGTGCTCGATATCCTTCTGGTGGCGCTCCTGATCTACGCCGTGATCATTCAGCTGCGTAAAACAAAATCGATACAGGTCGTAAAGGGCATTCTGTTCATCGTGGTGGTTTACGGCATCGTGTCGCTGCTGGGGATGAACGCAAGCACCTACCTTTTCAGCAGACTGTTCAACGATATCATCATCATCGCCGTGATCCTGTTCTCGGATGAGATCCGGCAGGCGCTTGAAAACGTGGGCAAACAGCGCATCGGCAAAAAGCTCCCGTTCCTGCGCCGCGGCGGCGACGACGCCGAGATCGACGCCATCAACGCCGTGTGCCGCGCCTGCGGCGCGATGAGCCGCAACAAGGTCGGTTCCCTGATCCTGTTTCAGCGCAACACCTTTCTCGGCGATCTGACGAAGCAGGCAGTCTTCATCGATTCCGAGACCACATTTGAAATGCTCTGCTCCATTTTTTACCCGAAAGCGCCTCTGCACGACGGGGCCGTGATCATACGGGCGGGCAGGATCGTAGCCGCGCGCTGCGTCGTGCCGATGAAGAACGACCGCGTCGTACACGAAAACGTGGGAACGCGCCACCGCGCCGCGCTCGAGGCGAGCCTGATCTCGGACTGCGTCGCGGTCGTAACGAGCGAAGAGACCGGTATCATCTCCATCGCCGTCGAAGGCAATCTGATCCGCGGCATTACGGACAGCGAGCTCAGGGAGCACCTCGGTAAGTATCTGCTTTCGGAAGACAAGGCGGCCAAAAAAAGCGGAAGACCGAGCCGCGGGGGAAAAAAAGACAAGACGGATAAGGGGGCGGATGCAGATGCGTAAAACGCAAACGGATGCAAAAACACGCGGCCTGTCTCTTTCTCTGCTGATCGAAAAAAACTGGTTCGTGCTTCTGATCTCGCTGCTGTTCGCCTTTGTGTTCTGGGTTACGGTATCCATGAGCCAGACGAACGAGGTGGAAAAAACGTTTCAGAACGTAAGCGTCCGCCTGAACGCGGAGAGCACCGCCTCCGTCGGCAAAACGGTGCTGAAGATCTACGGAAATACGGAGTATTATGTGGACGTTACGGTCCGCGGCAAAAGCTATCTGCTCAACGACAGCTCCTTTGCCGATCATATCGTGGTCACGACCTCTCTGACCTCCGTCACCTCCGCGGGGGCGGTCAATCTGCCGCTTGCCGCCTCGCTTGAGGGATACGGAGAAAACGACGCGGAGATCGTAAGCATCTCCAAAACCGGCATCTCGGTATATCTGGACGAAGAGAAAGAAAAATCCTTCGATCTCGAAAAAGAGGTCGTGCGCGGTGAGAATTTCGCGCTGAAGCCGGGGTACAGCATCGGGGAAGCGACGCTCAGCCGCGATTCCGTTGTGCTGATCGGCCCGGCGCTCGAGATGGAAAAGATCACCGGCGTGAAAGCCGTGGCGACCGTAAACGAAGAGATCTCTGAATCGCAGGTCCTGCAGGCCGCCGTCGTGCCCTACGGGGCCACGGAGAACCTCGACTTTTCAAACGTGACCGTGAAAGACGAAGAACCGATCTATATCACGGTGCCGCTGACCTATTCTTCGGAGTACAAGCCTGTCGTCAGCTTCAGCGGCCTGCCCGAGGCGGCGCTGAAGGATATGCCGGAATACTATGTATCCCCCGAAACGGTCACGGTTTCCGCCGTGGTGGGAGACGATCAGCTGATCAACGCGAACGAGATCACGGTCGGCACGGTGGATGCCGCGTCGCTTGACAATACCGTGAACCGCTTCCGCTTCAGCGCGGGGGAGCTTCCGTTCCGATTCGCGGAAGAGATCGATACGTTTACCGTTGTGATCGATCTTTCCTCGCTCGGAAAGCGCTGGCTTGAGGTCCCCGTTTCGACCGAGGGGCTTGAACTGCCGAAGGGAGCCGAGGTCCAGACGAAGAGCATATTGAGCGTTCAGATCATCGGCCCCGAAGGCCCCGTGCTCAAGCTTGAGTCGGAAGACGCCTATGCCGTGCCGGTCCTCGACGACGTTAAGCTGCAGCCCGGCGAAAACAGGGTGCCGGTGAAGATCGTCGTAAAGACCCTGCCTGACGCGTGGGCGTTCGGAACCTATTACGCAAGCATTTATCTGCCGGCGTGATCGCCGCGACGCGCGGAGGAACGCCGGATACAAACGGAGAGATTTTCATGAACAGAGGAGCCTGCCGCGTTCGCCGGCTGCTTTTGATAGCCGTGTGCTGCTTAACGCCCCTGCTCAGCGCCTGCGGGGTGCTGGACGTGTTCTCTGTCGATTCGCTGCTGCGCGCGCCGAAGCTCACGGGTGAAAACGCGAGGATACAGCGCTCTTTCGAAGAGGCAGTCGGCAAAGATCTTTACCTGATCAACCCGCTGACCGGCACCTTCCGTTCCGCTTTCGTCTTCCGCGATCTCGACGGAGACGGCAGTGATGAGGCGCTCGTGTTTTACGCCCGCAACGAAACGCCCAGCGAGATCCATATGCACTGTATGGACCGGAACGGCGACGAATGGGTCTCCGTCGGCGATATGACAGGGAACGGCAGCGAGGTATACAGCGTCGATTTTATCGACGTGGACGCAGATCGGGAGCCCGAGATCATCGTGGAATGGACCGTTGCGGACTCAAAGAGGAACAAGACTCTGGCTGTTTACAGCTATCGGCAGGCTTCTTCCTTCTCCGAGACCTTTTCTCAGCTTACGGTGCTGCAGGTGTATGATTATATCGCGCGCGATTTCGATTTTGACGGCAAAGACGAGCTTCTATACCTCTCTTCCGACGCGAACGCGCAGACGCAGATCATCAAGGCGAGCCTGATCAAATACGATGAAGCCGCCGGCGGCTTTTTGCCGATCAGCGAGGTGGAGCTCTCATGGATGGTCGAGCTGCCGCTGGAATCATACTGCGACGTCGCGAACGGAACGTACCGTATTTATTTCGACTGCCTGAATTTTGACGATTCCTATCTCACGGAGATCCTGATCTTCGACCGCGAGAACACGGCCCTTCTGCGGCCGTTCGACGAGCAGGGGCAGGATCTTTGCCTGCGCACGAAACGCGCGGAACGTATCCTGTGCCGTACAGACGCCGCCGGCGTTGTGCGCGTGCCGGTCCGTTATCTGTACGACGGCTCTGTCTTTTATGACAGTGAGACAGATGTGAACGCCGACGTCTATCTTACGGAGTTCTCCGTTTTCGGGACGGACGATTTTGAGGAGACGAATATACAATATGTATATGTCCCTTCTGAAAACTGCCGTATGCGGGTCGAGTCCTTTTCCGAAACGTGTGTGATGCGCATACAGACGGCTGAGAGGCAGATCCGTTTCTATAGAAGGGAGGCGCCGGATAAGCTGATGTTTTCGGTCAGTTTTCCGGAACAGAGCGGAGAGGCCTCGCCGCAGTACCGCGTTTATATTTCCTCCGCCGCCCAAGCTCAGGGGATAACGGAAGAAACCGTATCGCGTCTGATTGAATTTGTATGATGCCGAAAGGAGGAGCTGATATGAAACGGATCCTTGTGGCCGAAGATGAGCGTTCGATCCGCGATTTTATCGTGATCAACCTGAAACGCAACGGCTTCGACGTTGTGGAGGCTGAAAACGGGGAAGAGGCGCTTCGGCAATACCAGAATTACGGCGGAAAATTCGATATCGCGCTGCTTGACATCATGATGCCTGTGATAGACGGGCTTGAGGTCTGCAAGCGTCTTCGCAAACAGAGCAGTACGCTCGGCATCCTGATGCTCTCCGCCAAAACGCAGGAGATGGATAAGGTCACGGGGCTGCTCGTCGGCGCGGACGACTATGTGACCAAGCCCTTTTCTCCCGGCGAGCTGATGGCCCGGATAGACGCGATCTACCGGCGCGTAAATCTGAACCGTTCCTATGAAGAAAAAAGCAGTGAAAAGAGCAACCAGATCCAGCTCGGCGAGTTTTCTCTGAATCTGCGCAGCCGCACGCTGGTGAAGAACGGGGAGACCATCGAGCTGACCCAGGTCGAATTCCAGATCATAGAGTTTTTCTTCTCTCACCCGAACGTAGCGCTGGAGCGCAGCGAGATCCTGAATCACGTCTGGGGCGATCTGTATTACGGCGATGAGAAGGTGGTGGACGTCAACATCCGCCGTCTGCGCATGAAGGTCGAAGACGATCCCTCCTCCCCCCAGCACCTGACAACGATCTGGGGCGTGGGGTATAAATGGCTTGTATGAACGCGAAGTGCGAAGAAGGAACATGACAGACTTGCAGTCTGTCATGTTGGAAAGGAGGCGCCGCCTTGTTCAGGAGCGGGCTTACAAAGCGGTGGCTCTTTTCCACCGTGCTGGTGATCGCGGCGATTCTGGCCGTGTTTGCGCTGATCGTTATCCGTTCCGTTCACGACTATTATTATGATTACGCGGAAAAACGGCTGCAGGCGCTTGGCCAGAGCGGCGCGCTCGCGGATTTCTTCAACGGGTATACCGATCTCTCAGGCGACGGTTTTTCGGAGCGCGCCGGCGAATATCTGCATTCCTCCACGGCGCTGAGCGTCGCGGAGGTGTGGATCTACAACGGCAGCGACGAGATCGTAGCGACGTCTACCGGTTTTGAGGCGGATCCTTCCGGCAATGAAGATTATGAAAATGCCCGCACCTCTCCCTCCGGCAGAGGTCTCAGTACGACCTATCTTGCCTCGGGCGAGCGGGTGATGGCTCTCACCGTTTTTCTGCCGAAAACGGGCGGTCAGTCGAACGGGGCGGTTCGCTACATTGTTTCGCTTGAGGATATGCAGAACAAGCTGCACGTGTTTACGGGATTCATCGTGATCCTCTGCCTGTTCGCCTTTGTGCTCGTGCTCGTGTCCGGTTCCTTCTTCATCCGTTCGATCGTATCGCCTGTCAAGAAGATCAATCAGGTGACGCGAAAGATCGCGATGGGGGAATACAGCGAAAAGGTGCAGGTGATGCACCACTACGACGAGATCACGGAGCTTTCCCGTTCCATCAATGAGATGACGGACGCGCTCGCGAAAACGGACCGTATGAAAAACGACTTTGTTTCCACCGTTTCGCATGAGCTGCGAACGCCCCTTACCGCGATCAAGGGATGGACGGAAACGCTCATAGAGCTCAACGACAGCGGCGACGCGACGCTGGTCGAAGGCCTGCACGTGATCCTCTCTGAGTCGGAACGCCTCTACACCATGGTGGAGGAGCTGCTTGATTTCTCCCGCATGGAGAGCGGCAGAATGACGCTCCGCCTGCAGCGTTTCGACGTGCTCGCGGAGCTCGAAGAGGCCGTGGACGTAATGACCGAACGCGCGGCGCGGGAGGGCAAGCATCTCGAGTGCACGGTGCCCGAGACTGCCGCGCCGATCGAAGGCGACCCGGACCGGATCAAGCAGGTGTTCGTCAATCTGCTTGACAACGCGTTCAAATACACGCCCGTGGACGGGTACATCCGCGTTACCGCCGTTTTGGAAAAAACGGTCCTGCGGGTGCTCATCGCGGATACGGGCTGCGGGATCGCGCCGGAGGCGCTCCCGCATGTAAAAGAGAAGTTTTATAAAGCGAATATGTCTGTTAAGGGCTCGGGCATCGGGCTTGCCGTTTCGGATGAGATCATGTCTCTGCACGGCGGCAGCCTTCAGATCCGAAGCGTTCTCAACGAGGGGACCCAAGCGGAACTCGTATTCCCGCTTGAACTGCCGGATGCAGACGGCGGAAAGGGGAAATCATAAGATGATCCAGAATAACAGCTGTCCGAGAAAGACCTCCGTCGGCGGTCAGGCGCTGATCGAGGGCGTGATGATGAACGGCCCGAAGGGCGCGGTGCTCTCTGTGCGCAACGAGAAAAACGAGATCGTGACGGAAGAGGTCGCGTTCACGCATATCCGGGATAAGATCCCGTTTCTCGGCTGGCC
Source organism: Oscillospiraceae bacterium (assembly GCA_902796175.1). Lineage (GTDB taxonomy): Bacteria > Bacillota > Clostridia > Oscillospirales > Acutalibacteraceae > RUG806. The sequence continues at coordinate 7,812 of CADBOC010000280.1, forward strand.
GCTGATACGCGGCGTTGTGAATTACGTCGAGACCATGAAGCTCGGCTATAAAACGCTGATGCGTTCCGCCGAGCTTTCGGGGCAGCTCGAGGATGAGACGGATCCCGAGAATATGTCGAAGCTCGACAGGTGGCTGAACGACCATATGGGGCCAAAGCTGCTCGGCGCCGTTTCCGCCGTCGCTGGCGTGATCGCCGCGGTAGTGGGCGTTTTCCTCTTTATATGGCTGCCCGCATGGCTGGTAGATCAGGTCGACCTGCTGATGACCTCGATCGAGTTTGAGCGGCTGCACCCGCTTTACGAGGGGCTGATGCGCGGCGCGATCATGGTCCTCTATATGTTTTTGGTGTCAAGGTTAAAGGATATCCACCGCGTGTTTATGTATCACGGCGCGGAGCATAAGACCATCGCCTGCTATGAGCAGGGGCTGGAGCTAACGCCCGAAAACGCCATGCGCTGCCGCCGCTTCCACCCCCGCTGCGGTACAAGCTTCATTTTTATCATCCTGATCGTGAGCATCATCGTTTCATCCCTGGTAATGCTTGTTTTTCCGGTTCTCGGCGAGAGCAGCTACCGGCTTGTCTGGACGGCCGTCAAGCTTCTGGTCGTGCTGCCTGTCGTGACCGGCATCAGCTATGAGATGATCAAATACGCGGGCCGTCACGACAACCTTCTCACAAAGATTTTTTCCGCCCCGGGGCTCTGGATGCAGCGGATCACAACGCAGGAGCCGACCGCGGACATGCTCGAGGTCGCGATCGCTTCTCTGAAGGCCGTGATCACCGACGATCCGGAAGACGATACCATCAAAGCATGACGGTACGGGAGCTTGTCGCGGATACGGCTGAGCGGCTCGCCTCGGGCGGCGTTGAAAACGCCGGGGCCGAAGCCCGCTGGATCGTGATGCGGGCATGCGGGTTCGACGTTACCTCCATGGCGCTGCGTCTCAACGACGCCGCCGACCCGTCGGCAGTTCTTACGTGCGGCGGGATGGTTCTAAGCCGGACGGAAGGGGAGCCGATCCAGTATGTGCTGGGCGATCAGCCCTTTCTCGATCAGTCTTTCCGGGTCGGCGAGGGCGTGCTGATCCCGCGCCCGGAGACGGAGGCGCTGACGGAGCTTGCGATCGGGATGATCGCGCGTTCCGGCAGCCGGGTCGTATACGATCTGTGCGCCGGCAGCGGATGCATCGGGTTGAGCGTTGCCGCACATTGCCCGTTTGCAGACGTGTATCTGTTTGAGCTTTCCGAGCGGGCGCTGGTCTTTCTCAGACAAAACGCCTCCGCCTTTGATCAGGAACGCGTACACGTCGTCCGTCATGACGTGTTCCGCGAGAAACCGCAGCGCGTTCCGCCCCCGGACGTGATCCTGTCGAACCCCCCGTATATCCCCTCCTCTGAACTGCCGGGGCTGCAGCGTGAGGTGCAAAGGGAACCGTTCATGGCGCTGGACGGCGGCGAAGACGGTCTCCTTTTTTACCGGAGGCTCTGCGGGTACTGGCTGGAGCTCCTCTCGCCCGGCGGGTTCGCCGCGTTCGAATGCGGCGAACAGCAGGGAGAGCGGATCCTCCGGATGCTGCCTCCGGGCTTCAAAGGACATACGCTTGCGGATCCGTTCGGCGTTTCGCGCTTCGTTATTGCCGCAAAAGGCGACTGACTCTGAAAGGAGGTCTTTTTCAAATGTTTACGATCATCCGTGAGATCATGAGCGGGGAGGGCATTTCGATCGAGTCGATCGTGCAGATCTTTGTTCTGGTCTTTATCGTGGTATGCTGCAATCCCGTGCATGAGAGCGCCCACGCCTGGATGGCGGACCGTCTCGGCGATCCGACCGGCAGGCTGAGCGGGCGCATCACCATGAATCCGATGCGGCACCTGGATCCCATCGGCGCGATCATGCTGCTGCTCTTCGGCTTCGGCTACGCGAAACCCGTTCCCGTCAATATCCGCAACTTCAAAAAAAGAAAACAGTATTTCGCGATCACGGCGGCCGCCGGTCCGGTCTCAAATCTGCTTCTGGCGCTTCTCTTTACGGTTCTGGAGGCTGTCTTTACCGTGCTGTTTGTAAAAGCAGGCGGCGAAAACGGTCTGCTTGAGATCGCCGCTACGTTTTTCCGCTACGCCGGTTTTATCAATGTGTCGCTGGCGGTGTTCAATCTGATCCCCATCCCGCCCCTCGACGGCTCCCGCCTGCTTACGGCTCTGCTGCCCGACCGCATTTATTATAAGATCATGCAGTATGAGCGGTATTCCATGCTCGCGCTCTTCGCCCTGCTGTTTCTCTTCGACCGCATCGACGTACATCCTCTCACGTGGCTCACCACCGCCGTTTTCGGCGCGATCCGTTGGCTTGTCAATCTGCCCTTCGGGCTGATTTTCAGATAAACGATGGCGGAGATACAGTATAAGCTGGATGTATTCGAGGGGCCGATGGATCTGCTTCTCTACCTCATCGCGAAGCACAAACTGAATATCTACGATATACCGATCTTTGAGCTTGTGGAACAGTACACGGCGTATATCCGCGCCATGCAGGAGACAGATCTTGAGATCGCGAGCGAGTTTCTGGAGATGGCGGCGCGTCTCGTGCACATCAAATCCGTGTCGCTGCTGCCCGTTCATGAAGAGGGCGAGCAGCTGCGCCGGGAGCTTTCGGGCGAGCTGATCGAATACGCGGCCTGCAAAAAGGCGGCGGCGGAGCTGTCGACCCATACAGACGGCTTCAACTGCTGCACAAGAGGTCAGGAAAAGCTCGCGAAGGTGGATATGACCTACCGCCGCATCCACGACCCGATCGAGCTGCTGGACGCTTATATGCGCGTGATCGGCAAAAAATTCAAAAAGCTGCCGCCGTCATTCGACGTATTCCGCCCGCTGGTCGCGAAAAAGATCGTCTCCGTTTCCGATAAGATCCGCCGCATCGTGCGCTTTCTGGCGGACGGCGGAAAGCGCACCTTTATGGATATCCTGAAGGCGAGCGAGAGCCGTTCCGATATGGTCGCGGCCTTTCTCGCCGTGCTGGAGCTTACCAAGACCAAACACATCCGTCTGACGGACGGAACCGACGATTTCGGGATCGAACTCGTCAGCATGCCGGAGGGAGATCTGGATTTTGACTGAAAAGAACAAGACCGCAGCGGTCACAATGGACCTGATGAATACGGTGGAGGCCATCGTGTTCGCCTCCGGCGAGCCGATCGAGCGGGAACGTCTGATGCAGGCGCTGGAGCTCACCGCCGAAAAACTGGATCTGGTGCTGCGGGATCTGCAGCGCGCTTATGACGAACGGGGGAGCGCCGTTCAGCTTCTGATGCTTGGCAGCAAGGTGCAGTTTTCCACCAGACCGCAGTTTGCCGAGGCGATCCGCAACGTGCTCGATATGAAGCGCAATCAGCCGCTGAGCCCCGCCGCGTTCGAGGTGCTTGCCATCGTCGCGTACAACCAGCCTGTGACGCGCGCCTTTGTGGAGCAGATCCGCGGCGTGGACTGCGGGGGCGTGATGAACACGCTTTGCCAAAGAAACCTGATAGAAGAGTGCGGAAGACTTGACTTGCCCGGCCGACCTTTGATATACTGTACTACAGCGGATTTTCTGAAATGCTTCTGTATGTCAACGCTCGCCGAGCTGCCCGAGATCCGCGATACCGCCGAGGCGGCGGCCGTGCTTGAAAACGCGCAGGAGAGCGCCCCGACCAAAGACGGCGTTCCCCCCGGCCAGCTGCGGATGCAAACCGACGTTTGAGTTCCCGGTTTTACAAATATCCATGTAAAAGGAGCGGAGCCTATGATCGTACTGAAAATAATCGGCTGGATACTGCTTGCCGTACTCGCGCTCATCGTGTTCGTTCTGTGCGTGAAGGTACGGTTTGAAGTCCGATATTCAAAAGAAGAGACTTCAGTAAGGCTCGGCTGGCTGTTCCTCAGCCTCCCGCTTTATCCCGCGCGGAAAAAAGGCGGCAAGAAGCCTGCGGAAGAGAAAAAAGCGGAACCGGAAGAAGAAAAAAAGCCGGAAGAGAAGACCGAAGAAAAGCCGAAGGAGAAAACAAAGAAGCAAAACCCGCTCGCGGCGTTTTATGAAGCTGAGGGCTTTGAAGACGCTCTGACGCTGATCAAAAAAGCCGGCGCCTACCTCAAGACCTTTTTCGGAGGTCTGTGCCGCGGCGTAGTCGTAGACGAGTTTTATCTGGAGATGCGCTGTACGCGGTCAGACGCCGCTTCCACCGCCGTCTATTACGGCGAGGTCTGCGCGGCGGTGTTCCCGATTCTGGGCGCCTACGCTTCGCGGCTCCGCCTGAAAAAATACGACGTAAACATCTATCCCGATTATATCGCGCGTTTTTCCGACGCCAGCTTCGAGATCCGTTTTCACATCGTCCCCATGTATTTTATCGGCATTCTGCTGGCGCTTGTGTTCCGTATGATCTTTGGCGTATTGTTAAAGCTCCTCCTGCCGAAAAAAAAGCAAAAAAGAAGGACAGGAGGCTGAAATAAAAATGAAAGAGGAGACTGCTGAATCATGAACGAATCTGCTTCGGGCATCCTTGCCACCACCATTGAAAAGGTTCGCCAGCTCGTAGACGTGAGTACGATCGTCGGCGAGCCCATCAAACTTTCGGAGGAGATCACGGTGATCCCCGTATCGAAGGTGACCTACGGCTTTGCTTCCGGCGGTTCCGATTTTCCGTCCAAAAACAGCAGAGAGCTGTTCGGCGGCGGCGGCGGCGCCGGCATCACGATCAACCCGGTGGCGTTCCTGATCCTGAAAGACGGGGAGGTCACCCTCAGACATATCACCGCAAACGACAACGCCGCGGAGCGGATCGTCAACATGATCCCGGATGTGATCGATAAGGTGACGGACGTCGCCGGCAAGTTCCGCGCAGGTAAACCGCAGGAATAATGCATGGACGCAAGTGTTAGACTGCAGAAGTTCATTTCCGACGCGGGCGTTACCTCACGCAGAAAAGCGGAGGAGCTGATCGCTGCCGGGCGTGTGCGCGTCAACGGCGCGCCTGCGTCGATCGGGCAGAAGATCGATCCGAAACACGATTCCGTCACGGTGGACGGGCGCAAGGTCGCGCGCAGAACGGAGTATGTATACCTGATGCTCCATAAACCGCGCGGGTACGTTACGACCATGTCGGATGAGATGGACCGCAAGTGCGTCGCTTCTCTATTGCAGGATGCGGACCGCCGCGTGTACCCTGTCGGCAGACTTGACCGCGATTCGGAGGGACTGCTGCTTGTGACAAACGACGGCCGCTTCGCCAACGCGATGACGCATCCCTCCCGCCATATCTCAAAAACCTACCGGGTCACCGTGCGCCCGGAGGTAACGGATGAGCAGATCACCGTGCTGACAGGCGCGCTGATGATCGACGGCCGCAAGACCGTTCCCGCCGACGTGCGTCTTATCCGCAGCGAAGAGGGAAAGAGCGTTCTTGAATTCGTGATCTATGAAGGCCGAAACCGTCAGATCCGCCGTCTGTGTGAAGAAGCGGGTCTTGAAACGGTGCGCCTGAAAAGGCTTTCGATCGGCGGCGTGAGCCTCGGCAGGCTGCGCGTGGGCGAGTACCGCGCGCTGACGCACGAGGAGGTCGCGCTGCTCAAACGCGAATCCGGCTGTTACTGACCGGATATCATAAAAATAAGGAAAAGCATCGGCGCGGCGATTCGTCAGCCCGCTTGATACGGTAATAAAGATGATCAACAGCATGACCGGCTACGGCAGGGCGATCGGAGAGACGGACGGTTATTCCATTACAGTTGAGATCAAAAGCGTGAACCACCGTTTCTTTGAGTTTTCGGCCAGGGTGCCGCGCGCCTACGGATTTCTGGAAGAAAAACTGAAGGGGTTTGCACAGCAGCGCATTGCCCGCGGCAAGGTGGATTGCTATGTGCAGATCGACTGCGAAGATACGCCCGACGGGGTCGTATCGGTAAACTACGCGCTGGCCGAGGGGTATTACAGCGCGACAAAAGAGCTTTGCGAACGCTACGGCCTGAGAATGGGCGAAGACGCGTCTGTGCTGACCGCCTATCCGGATGTGTTCGTCGTTCACAAAGCGCCGGCGGATGAGGAGCGCATCTGGAACGCGGTAAAAAGCGTTGCCGAACAGGCCGTGGACTCTTTTTTGCGGATGCGCGCGGCGGAGGGCGAACGGCTTTCTGCCGACATCCGTTCCCGCGCCGCCGCGATCGCGGAGCATGTTTCGTTTATCGAAGCCCGTTCGCCCGAGACGGTTCGTCTCTACAATGAAAAGCTGACCGCCCGCGTTCGTGAGCTGCTGCAGGACGCGTCTGTGGATGAACAGCGTCTGCTCACCGAAACGGCGATCTTCGCGGATAAGATCGCCGTTGCCGAAGAGACCGTTCGGCTGCGCAGCCACCTGTCGCAGCTCGATTCGTTTCTGGAAGCAGGGGAAGCGATCGGCAGAAAGCTTGATTTTCTTGTGCAGGAGATGAACCGCGAGGCAAATACCATCGGGTCCAAGGCCTCTGACATTGAGATCGCCCGGCGGGTGATCGATATCAAAGCGGAGATCGAGAAGATCCGCGAACAGATCCAGAACATAGAATAAAACGGAGTTCGTTATCGGAGGAGGGATGCGCATGAAGCTGGTAAACATCGGGTTCGGCAACATGGTGAACGCGCAGCGTGTGATCTGCGTGGTGAGTCCCGATTCTGCCCCTGTAAAGCGGATCGTACAGCACGCGAAGGAGGAAAACCGTCTCATCGACCTGACGCAGGGCAGAAAGACCATGTCGGTGCTGTTTACCGACAGCCGTCATGTGCTTTTGTCTTACCTGAGACCCGAGAGACTTCAGCCGAGATTCGACTCCTCCGCCGCTTCGGGGGACCAGGGTGAAGAGGAAGAATAAAGGAGTGCTTGTTTTGCAGAAAAGGGGAAAACTGATCGTGCTGTCCGGGCCGTCCGGCTGCGGCAAAAACACCGTTTACGAAGAGCTTGTCAAAAAAGATCCGAATATCGTTCAGACTGTTTCCGCTACGACACGCGCCCCGCGAGAAGGGGAGCGCGACGGCGTCGAGTATTACTTTATGACCGAAGAGGCGTTCCGTGAAAAAGAAGCGCGCGGCGAATTTCTTGAAACGGTGCTTTACGGAAAGAATCATTACGGCACGCTGAAAAGCGAGGTTGACCGTCTGCTCGCCGAAGAGCGCATCGTGATCCTGATCATCGAAGTGAACGGCGCGGGCAATATCAAGCGCAGCAGGCCGGACGCCGTCTCCGTTTTTCTGATGCCGCCCTCGCTTGAGGCGCTGCGCCGGCGTCTGGTCAAACGCGGGCAGGATTCCGCCGAGGATATCGAGCGCAGACTGTCGATCGCGGCCGCTGAGATGGAAGCGAGAGTCATGTATGACTACTGTGTGGTAAACGACGATCTTGCGGTATGCGTGCAGGACGTTTACAATATCATTCAAAACAACTAAAAAAAGGAGATCCAGATCATGATCAACGTCGATTTAAAACCGCTTCTGAAGGGCGGCATCAGCAGATATTCCCTTTGCGTCGCGATCGCGCGGCTTTCCCGTGAGATCAACGATGAGATCATCAACTCGCCGACGCACGATCCCAATGAAACGGAAAAGCCCGTAAGCCTCGCCGTGGAAAAGGTGCTGGCCGGCGAGTACCGCATTGTGGAAAGCGAAGAAGTGAGCGATTTATGAGGTGAGCCGTTTGGAGAGTGCGCTGGTTGCCGGCGTCGGCGTAGAAAACTGTGAATTCCGGTTCGATAAGCTGTTTTCCTTCTCTGTTCCCAAAGAACTGGAGGGATCTGTCGTGCCCGGCAGGCGCGTACTCGTCCCCTTCGGGCGGGGCAGCCGCCTGCGGCAGGGCTTTGTGTTTACCGTTTCGGCGCAGCCGGAGACGCTGCCGGATGTGCCGCTGAAGCCGGTTTTTTCCGCCGCGGACGAACCCGTTCTTCTGGATGAAACGATGCTGAAGCTCGCCGCCGCTTTGAAGGAGCAGACCTTTTCCACCTATTTTGCGTGCGCAAAGGCCATGCTCCCGGGCGGCATGTGCGTGATGACCCAGCGGTTATATGAAGCTGCCGGCAGCGGCGGCGACGTCCGTGTGCTTTCACCGGCGCAGCGGGCGATTTTTGATTTTCTGCTCGGGCGCGAAAAGCCCGAGCCGGAATCCGCCCTGTTCGCCAGGTTCGGCTCCGATACGACGGGCTCCGATCTGCGCCTGCTGGAGAAAAACGGCTTTGTGCGCGTGGAGCCGCCGCGGCAGCGTCTGCTGCCCGAAAAAGAGGAGCGTCTGTATTACATGACGGGCGAAGCCGAGACCGGGGGCAGAAAGACCCCTGCCCAGAACGCCGTACTATCGTTTCTGGAACAGGCCGGCAGCGCATCCGGGAAAGAGATCTGTTACTTTACGGGCGTTTCCGATTCCGTGATCGCGCGTCTGGTGAAGAGCGGCCGCATCGCCTGGATGAAGCGGCATGTAGAACGCGCGCCGGAAACTGCCTACGCCGGAAAACGAGACGTGCTGGCGCCCCTCTCCGCCCCGCAGCGGCAGGTCTATGAACAGATCACGCAGGAGATGCGCTCCGGCAGGCGCGATACCGCGCTTCTCTACGGCGTTACGGGCAGCGGAAAGACAAACGTCTATCTGGAGCTGATCGATTTCGTACTGAAGCAGGGCCGGACCGCCATTGTGCTGGTGCCGGAGATCTCTCTGACGCCGCAGACGGTTTCTGTGTTACTGGACCGCTTCGGCGACAGCGTCGCTCTGATGCACAGCTCCCTATCTGTCGGCGAGCGCCGCGACGCTTTTTTCCGGATACGCAGCGGTCAGGCGCGTATCGTAGCGGGTACGCGCAGCGCCGTGTTCGCGCCGCTGCGGGATCTGGGGCTGATCGTAGTGGATGAGGAACAGGAGCATACCTATAAATCCGATATGTCGCCGCGATACGACGCGAGAAGCGTTGCGCGGATGCGCGCAAAGGCCGAAGGCGCTTTTGTGCTGCTGGCTTCGGCGACGCCGAGCGTGGAATCGTACGCGCGCGCCGAAAAAGGGGCCTATCTTCTGTGTTCGCTCCCGACGCGCTTCGGCGGCGCCGTGCTGCCGGATGTGATCAAGGCGGATATGGGCGACCGGGCGAACGCGAATCCGTTTTCCGCGCTCAGCGTACCGCTTCAGCAGGAACTGGAAGAGAATCTGTCGCGCGGAGAACAGTCCATCCTGCTGGTTAACCGGCGCGGCTATCATACGTTTGTTGTCTGCAAGGCGTGCAAAACCGTGGTGACCTGCCCTTACTGCAGCGTTTCCATGACGTATCACGCGGCAAACGGCAGACTGATGTGCCATATGTGCGGTTATTCCATGCCGTACGCCCAGCGCTGTCCGGTTTGCGGGGATGAAAATCTGCGGTATTCCGGCTGCGGTACGCAGCGCATGGAGCAGGAGCTCAAAACCCGCTATCCTGAGGCGCGCGTGCTTCGTATGGACGCCGACACGACCATGGTAAAAAACGCCCATCGCGACGCGCTGTCCGCTTTCGCCGCGGGGGAATACGATATCCTTGTCGGAACGCAGATGGTCGCAAAGGGACTTGATTTTCCGAATGTGAGCCTCGTCGGCGTTGTTTCCGCCGACAACGAGCTTTACAGCGGCGACTTCCGCGGGGCGGAAAAAACCTTTTCTCTGATCACGCAGGTGATCGGCCGCGCGGGGCGCGGCGCAAAAAAAGGCCGCGCTGTGATCCAGACCATGACGCCGGATAACCGTATACTGGAGCTGGCCGCCGGGCAGGATTACGTCGCTTTTTACCGGCAGGAGATCTCTATGCGGCAGGCGCTCATCTGTCCGCCGTTCTGCGACATCTGCCTTGTAAGCTTTTCGGCTCCCGAAAAAGAGCTGGCGGAGCGGGCGTCGCTGCTCTTTTTCAAAGCGCTGCGCGACCGTTCGCAGCGCGAGTACCCCGACCAGCGACTGATCCTTCTGGGGCCGATGCCGCACAGAGTTCCGAAAATCAACAGCCAATACAGAGAAAAACTGCTGATCAAATGCCGGGGCAACGCCCCTACGCGTTCCATGATCGGCGAAACGCTGAAGGAGACCGCGTCGCTGAAGGAAACGCGCGGCGTCAGGATCTATGCGGCAATGAATCCTGACCGTACGGATTGAGCCGTATTCAGCCCGCTTTCAGTTTTGCGGAATAAAGTAAATACAGATCTGCGCAGGCGCGTTGAACGCTCCTGCGCGGAAAGGAGCGTTAAGCATGGCAATTCGAAAGATCCGTTTTGAGGACGATCCGATCCTCAGAAAGGTGAGCAGACCTGTCGATAAATTTGACGAAAGGCTGTTCGTTCTTCTGGACGATATGAAAGACACGCTGATCAAAGCGGACGGTCTCGGGCTTGCCGCCGTGCAGGTCGGCGCGCTCAGGCGCGTGGTGATCGTGCGTCTGAACGATAAACTTGTAGAACTGATCAATCCCGAGATCGTGGAACAGAGCGGTACGCAGAGCGAGGACGAAGCCTGTCTCTCTCTGCCGCACAAGATCGGCAAAACGGTGCGTCCGCTGCAGGTGACCGTCCGCGCGCAGAACCGCGACGGGAACTGGTGCCTGTATAAAGGGACCGGGCTCGAGGCGCGCTGTTTCTGCCATGAGCTGGATCACCTGGACGGCAAGCTTTATACCGACCGCCTTGCCCCGGGGGAGAAAGTATATCGGGTGGAGGAATGACCGCATGAAACGCGTTGTGTTTATGGGATCGCCGGATTTTGCCGTTCCGGCGCTCCGGCGGCTGATCGGCGAACCGGATTACGCTGTTACGCTGGTCGTCACGCAGCCGGATAAGCCGCAGGGCCGAAAACAGATCCTGACGCCCCCTCCCGTGAAGCAGGCCGCCGAGTCGGCCGCGATCCCGGTTTTTCAGCCGAACAGTCTGAAGACAGAGGATTCCGTCAGACGGATCGCAGATGAAAAGCCCGATTTTATCGTTGTGGCGGCTTACGGCAAGATCCTGCCTCAAACGGTGCTGGATCTGCCGGTCTACGGCTGCGTAAATCTGCACGGATCGCTTCTGCCGAAATACCGCGGCGCTGCGCCGATCCAATGGTGCGTGATCAACGGGGAGAAGGAGACCGGCGTTACGACGATGCGAATGGACGCCGGTCTCGATACCGGGGATATCCTCTATACGGTGAAAACGCCGATCGGAGAGAACGAAACGGCGGGGGAGCTTTTTGACCGCCTGAGCGAGCTTTGCCCCGATCTGCTGATCAGGACCCTGAACGATCTGGCTCTGGGGCTTATCACGCCTGTCAGGCAGAACGAGGCAGAGGCGACGTACGTCGGTATGCTGAGCAAGTCTGATTCCGTGATCGACTGGCGTCTGCCCGCAAAACAGATCCATGATCTTGTACGGGGGCTGAATCCCTGGCCGGTCGCGAAAACGACCCTTGAGGGAAAAAGTCTTAAGATCTTTTCCGGCGCGCCGGCTGACCGCGCCCTTTCAGGCGAACCGGGGCTTGTGCGCTGCATCGAAAACGGCATTTACGTCTGCTGCGGCGAAGGCGCATACCGGATCTTCGAGCTGCAGACGGAAGGCGGCAAACGGCTGTCCGCCGAGACGTTCCTGCGCGGCCGCAGGATAGACGGCTGCCGTCTGATCTGAGAGGAGGCGCCCCGAATGGACGTTAGGTATTATCTTCTTTTTGTAGTGCCCGCGCTGATCCTTTCCGTGATCGCGCAGATCGGCGTTAAGCGCGCATACAGGCGCATGTCGAAGCAGATCAGCATGAGCGGTCATACCGGTGAGACTGCCGCCGCGGCCGTGCTGCGCGCATACGGCGTGGGCGACGTCCGCATCGAAGCATGCGGCGGAGAGCTTACGGATCACTACGATCCGCGTGAAAACGTGATCCGGCTCTCTGAAAACGTGTTTCGTTCGAATTCCGTCGCCGCGATCGGCATTGCCTGTCATGAAGCGGGCCACGCGGCGCAGTACGCCGAATCCTGGCTTCCGATCCGTATCCGCAATACGATCCTTCCTCTGACAAAGATCGGATCCTATGCGGGGATCCCGCTGGCGCTGATCGGCTTCTGGCTTTCGTTTGAACCGCTGATCTCGATCGGCCTTCTGCTGTATTCCTGTATCATGCTGTTTCAGCTCGCCACCTTGCCCGTAGAGATCGACGCGAGCCGCAGAGCGATGCGGGCGATCGAGAACGCGGGGCTGCTTCGCAGCGATGAGGAGCTCAGCGGAGCGAGATCTGTGCTCAGAGCCGCCGCGATGACCTACGTCGCGTCGCTTGCCGTCAGCCTCGCGAACCTGCTTCGTCTGCTGCTTATCTTTTCAAGGAGGCGTTCATGAGCCTCTCCGCGCGAAAGCTTGCCGCAGACGTGCTGCAGAAGATCGAACGCAGAGACGCCTATTCCACGCTCTCGCTGCGTCATGCGCTGGAAAACGCTTCTCTGCCCGATCCGCGCGACTTCAGTCTGACAACGCGCCTCGTCTACGGCGTAACGGAGCACAGGCTGACGATCGATCACAACCTGCAGCTCTATCTGAAAAAGCCGCTTCATAAACTCCCGCCGCCGGTCGTGCAGATCCTGCGCGTGGGCGCGTATCAGCTTCTCTATTCAGATAAGATCCCGCCTTCCGCCGCCGTGAACGAGAGCGTGAGATCCGTAAAGGAAATGGGCTATTCGTACGCGGCGGGGCTTGTGAACGCGGTGCTTCGCAGGGTGTCCGCGGGCGGTTTGGTCTTGCCGCCGAAAGAAGATCGCTTGCGGTGGGCGTCTCTTCGATACTCTGTCCCAACGGAAACTGTAAAGCATTTCGCTTCCTGCTACGGGTGGGACCGAGCCGAGCGGATCCTTGCCTCTTTTGAGGGCGCAAAACCTGTTTATATCAGGATCAACTCCCTGAAAAGCACGGCTGAAACGCTTTCGGCGCGTCTGGGCGCCGAGGGCGCGTCCATGGAAGAAACCGGAACGCCCGGGGCTTATATCCTGACCTGCGAGGGCAACGTGGGAAAACTCGGCGCTTTTCGCGACGGCCTGTTCTATGTGCAGGATCTCTCTTCTCAGATCTGCGTGTCGGTGCTCGGCGCCCGGCCGGGCGAGACGGTCCTTGACTGCTGCGCGGCGCCCGGCGGAAAAGCCTTCGGCGCCGCGATCGGCATGGAAAACAGGGGGCGGGTGATCGCCTGCGATCTCTATCCGCAAAAATGCGGACTGATCGAAAACGGAGCGCAAAGGCTCGGGCTCTCCTCCGTGAAAACGGCGGTGCGGGACGCGCGCCTCGGGTATCCCGAAGGCGCTTTTGCCGACCGCGTGCTCTGCGACGTTCCCTGCTCCGGCCTCGGCGTGATGGGCAGAAAGCCGGAGATACGCTATAAAGCGCTTTCGGATCTGGCTGACCTGCCGGCTTTGCAGCTGCAGATCCTCACAGCCGCCGCTTCGGCCGTAAAAAAGGGCGGCGCGCTCGTTTATTCGACCTGTACCCTGAACCCCGCCGAAAACGAGAACGTCTGCCGCGCCTTCCTGCAGGCGCATCCGGCGTTCGCGCCGGCCGGCGACGAAGCATACCGGGCGACGGCGCCCGGGGACTTTCTCAACTGTTTTCCCGGCGAGATCGGATCCGACGGGTTTTTCATCGCAAAAATGATCAGGAGGTGACGGCCGTATGCTGGATATCGGCTCCATGACGCTGCCGGAGCTTGAAGCGCAGCTCGTTTCTCTCGGGCAGCCGAAGTACCGCGCCAAACAGATCTTTCGCTGGCTGCACGTTTCCGGCGCCGTCTCCTTTTCCGAAATGACGGATCTGCCGCTTTCTCTGCGGGGCGCTTTGAGTAACAATTTTGTCATATTTACCTGTGATATTGAAAAAAAATACGTTTCAGCGTATGATAATACGGTAAAGTATCTATACAGACTTGCCGACGGAGAATGGATCGAATCTGTTGTCATGCAGTATAAATACGGGTATTCCGTCTGCGTATCCTCGCAGGTCGGCTGCCGTATGGGCTGTAAATTCTGCGCATCCACGCTTGACGGCGTGGTGCGGAACCTGACCGCGTCCGAGATCCTGGCGCAGGTCTATACCGCCGAAAGGGATCTCGGGATCCGGGTTTCGCACGTCGTCATGATGGGGATGGGAGAGCCGCTTGACAATTACGCTCAGACGCTGCGCTTTATAAGGCTCATCACCGATCCGAACGGCAAAAACCTGAGCATGCGGCATATCTCTCTCTCCACCTGCGGGATCGTGCCGCGCATCTACGACCTGATGCGGGAGGATCTGCAGCTTACGCTCTCCGTATCCCTGCACGCGCCGACCGACGAACTGCGCAGAAGCCTGATGCCCGTCGCAAAAAAATGGGATCTGAACGCGCTGACCGAAGCCTGCAGGGCCTACGCCTCCGGTACGTCGCGCAGGATCTCTTTTGAATACGCGCTGATCCGCGGCGTGAACGATACGCCGGAATGCGCGGTGAAGCTCGCCTCCCTTGTCGGCGGCATGCTCTGCCATGTCAACCTGATCCCTGTGAACAGCGTAAGAGAGACGGATTGCCGCGAGAGCGATCCCGCCGTGATCAGCCGTTTTTCCGGGATCCTTGCCGGCAGGGGGATACCCGTTACCGTGCGCCGGCGGCTCGGCGCCGATATCAACGCCGCCTGCGGCCAGCTCCGGCGGAAGGAGAAAACCTCCGCCGGCCTCTAACGCGGCGCTGTATGGCTCGATTCAATTCCGTTTTTTCGGATTTACCAAAGGATGAAGCAAAGTGAAATACGCATTCAGAACTGACAGAGGGATCAAACGCAATTCGAATCAGGACGCGTGCATCGCGTTCTGCCCGGCGCCGGACGCGTGCGCCGCGATCGTGTGCGACGGCATCGGCGGCGGCAACGCCGGCGACGTAGCCTCTCGGCTTACGGTGGAAACGGTCTCGGCGCGTCTGAGAGACGGATGGCGGGGGGGGATCTCCGCGACGTCGGTGCGCAATCTGCTGCTCACCTCGATCAACGCCGCGAATATTACGGTGTACGACGCTGCGCACGCCGATCCGGAGCTCGCCGGCATGGGAACAACGATCGTTGCCGCCGTGCTTCTGCGGGATCAGTTGATCGTGGCGCATGTGGGAGACAGCCGCGCATACCTGTTTTCGGGTTCCCGGATGCAGCGCCTCACCAAAGATCATTCTCTTGTGCAGGCAATGGTAGACAAAGGCGACCTCTCGCCCGAAGAAGCGGAACGGCATCCGAAAAAGAATTACATCACGCGCGCCCTGGGGGTCGCGGACGCCGTGCAGATCGATTTCACGGAAGAGTCTCTGTCTTCCGACGCCCGGGTGCTTTTATGCACCGACGGGCTTTCGAACTACGTAGCTCCCGAAGTTCTCTGTGAGATGATGCGCGCCCTGCCTGTAGAGGCGCTGCCGGACGGACTGATAGAAGAGGCCAACCGGAACGGCGGCGGCGACAACATCACGG
>CADBOC010000281.1 GCA_902796175.1 Oscillospiraceae bacterium
AGTCGGGACCCCCGGCTACCGCTACGTGCTCGGCAGCGTACTGAATCAGGTGCTGCTGCACCAATCCGTGATCGGGCTTGAGACCAAGGCCGCCCTCGATAAATACGGCGTAAAAGCGGACGTGATCATCGGCTGCGCCGGCGGCGGCTCAAACCTCGGGGGACTCATCGCCCCCTTCATGGGCGAAAAGCTCCGGGGCGAAGCGGATTACCGCATCGTCGCCGTGGAGCCCGCCTCCTGCCCCAGCTTTACGCGCGGCGTTTACGCCTACGATTTCGCCGACACCGGCATGGTGTGCCCGCTGGCGACGATGTACACCCTCGGCAGCGACTTCATCCCCGCCCCGAACCACGCCGGCGGCCTGCGCTACCACGGCATGAGCCCCGTGCTCTCGCAGCTCTACGACGACGGCCTGATGGAGGCGATCAGCGTCAAGCAGACGGACGTTTTCGCGGCGGCGGAGCAGTTCGCCAGAGTAGAGGGCATTCTGCCCGCGCCCGAGAGCGCACACGCCATTCGCGCCGCCATCGACGAAGCGCTGAAATGCAAAGAGACCGGCAGGGAAGAGACCATCGTCTTCGGCCTGACCGGCACCGGCTACTTCGACATGGTCGCCTACGAAAAGTTCCACGACGGCAAGATGGACGATTACATCCCCACCGACGAGGAGCTCGCGAAATTCCGCGCCAACCTGCCGAAGCTCGGCTGATCAAAAATACGCCGCGCCCCCGGACCGCCCGGTCCGGGGGTTTTTATTATGAAAGCCAACGATTGCCCCGCATAATACCTCTTCGTAATTTCCACTCTCCACTCCCCACTCCCCACTCCCCACTCCCCCCCCGCCCTCTGCTCTCTGAGCGTTTCATTGCTCCAAATCCCGCTTTCATTCTTTTCCTCTTGCTTTTCGGGAGCCGCTTTGGTATATTGGGTACAACAAACATACACAGGAGGTTCTTTATGGCACCGACAAAACGTACCCTTTCCCTTCTTCTGGCGGCTTTGATGCTGCTGTGTCTGACGCCGCTCGTTTCGGCGGCGGATCCCGTTTTCACCACGCCTGAGGCGGCGGCGGAATACGTCCGCGCGGCGATGCTGCGGCGGGAGACGTCCATCCCCTTCACCTACCGGGTAAACAGCGAAGAGGTCGGCGGGCAGACCCCCGATGAGATCAGCGCCTGTCTGAACGCAAAATGGGAACAGATCGACGATCTGGCGACGGCGCATACGGGCGAAGCGAATGAGGGCGACTATCTCAGGAACCACTTTGATCGCCGCGGCAGCCGCATCGGCTACTCCTACCCCCAGCAGGGCGATACCTTCGACGGCTCGATCACCGTAACGGCCGAGTACCTGACGACCGCCGCCGAGGAGCAGGCCGTTCAGAACGCCGTCGCCGCCGCGCTTGAAAGCCTTGCCCTCGACGGCAAGAGCGATTATGAGAAAGCGGAGGCCATCACCGCCTTTATCTGCGACAACGTGGAATACGACTATGAGCACCTGAACGATGAGAGCTACAAGCTCAAGGGCTCCGCCTACGGCGCGCTCATCAACGGGCAGGCGGTATGCCAGGGCTACGCGAACCTGTTCTACCGCATGGCGCTCGAAGCGGGACTCGGCTGCCGCATCATTACGGGCACGGCCGACAACGGCAGCGTGACCGACGCCCACGCGTGGAACATCGTGCGCGTCAACGGCCGCTGGTACAACCACGACGTGACCTGGCGCGACACAGGCAGAACAATGAACTACGACCTGAAGGGGCGCAACGGCTTTACGGACGATCACTTCGCCGACGCCGAATTCCGGACGGAGGCCTTCCGGAACGCCTACCCGATCGAGGCCGAGGCCTTTGATCCGAATACAGCCGAGCCGCTCTCAGAGGACTGGGTAACGCTCAGCTTTTCGGCCGCGGCCTACACGGGCGCCGCCTTCAACCCCTCCGTCGCCGTGAAGAACGCCGCCGGGGAAAAGCTTGTGAAAAACAGGGATTATACCGTTTCGATCCCCGCCGGCAGGACCGCCGTAGGCTCCTACGTTTATACCGTCACCGGCAAGGGCAGCTACACGGGCACGGTCAGAAAGACCCTGACCGTAAAACCGGCCGCCGCCGAGACGCTGAAGGCTGCGAACGTGACGCTGAGCGTTTCCTCCGCCGTATACAACGGCTCCGCCTTCACCCCGTCGGTCACCGTTAAGAACGCCGCCGGCAAAAAACTGGTGAAGAACACGGATTACACCGTCTCCATCCCCGCCGGCAGGACCGACGCCGGCTCGTATACCTATACCGTTACGGGCAAAGGGGCTTACGGCGGCACGGTAAAAAAGACATTTACCGTTAAGCCCGCCCCGCTCTCAGCGGCAAACGTAGCGCTGAGCGTTTCCTCCGCCGCTTATACCGGCAAAGCCTTCAACCCCTCCGTCACCGTGAAAAACGCCGTCGGCGCAAAGCTGACGAAAAACACGGACTACGCCGTCTCCATTCCCGCCGGCAGGACCCGGCCGGGCGCGTACACCTACACCGTCACCGGCCGGGGCAATTACAGCGGCACGATTAAAAAGACCCTCACCGTGACCGAAGCCCTCAAAGCGGCAAACGTAACGCTGAGTTTCTCCTCCGCCGTATACAGCGGCAAGACGATGAACCCCGGCGTCACCGTGAAGAACGCTGCCGGCGTGAAGCTGACGAAAAACGTTGATTATACCGTCTCCATCCCCGCCGGCCGCACCCGGCCCGGGACCTATACCTACGTCGTCACAGGCATAGGCCTCTACAGCGGCCGGATCAGCAAAACCCTGACGGTCAGGGCGAAATAAGCGGCTTTTTCCGGGAAAGGGAGCGGAGGGTGGAGTGTGGAGAGTGGAGATAACGATCGAACCCCGTTCGCGTTTTCAGAACCTCTTGCCTTTTCACCCGCGCCGCAGGATCACCGGATCACGCCCGTCTCACGGCACAGGCTCAAAACGCCTGCGCATTTCCCGAACCGCGGCATTCCCTTCCCGGTTTTCGCTTTTCGCCCGCGCTTGCGGGAGGTAAAATACGGATCCCCGAACAGTCAAACGTCCGGGGATCCGCTTTTTTTACGCAGACCTCTCTTTTATACGGCGCGGCAGCGCCGTTTAAAATGCCGGCCGCAGGCCCCATTTTC
>CADBOC010000282.1 GCA_902796175.1 Oscillospiraceae bacterium
GGGGCGGCTGAGGGCAGCCGCGCTACCGGGACGGCAGCTTTCTGCCTCATGGAACACATCGACAAATCCGGAATTTGCACCGCCGCCGTGCGCAGGGCGTTCCCCAAGCCGCACGGCGGCTCCCTTCCTCCGCAGGGCACATCGTCCCCGACGGTTGATTCGTTGATCCGCGCTCCTCGGGCGATTTGTTCTTTAACAGGAAACTTCTCGTTTCCTGTTAAACAAAAAAATGATAACGCCTGCCGATCTCGCCCTGCGGGCGACGGCAACGGCGAATGCGAAAGCGCTCTGCGCCGCGGCGGCGGTTTTTTGAGCCCCCCTGCCGGAGCTTCTGTTTTTTTGCGATAGAATGAAACCGAAAAAAAGAACCGGACCGTTCCGCCCGGAACGGGGCCGGAGATATGACAGGAGGCAGTTCAGAATGGCAAACGATCTTCCCTTTATCCGTGAAACGGTATCGCCGGAGGAATTACCGGAGGAGGCGCGGGCGGCGCTCGCCGATCCTTCCCCCGCAGGGGACGCCGAGCGGCTGCGGCTGGCCCTCGAATGGCTGCATGAAGAGGGCCTCCCCGTGAACGAGCGCTATGCCGCCCGGCTGCTCGAGCCCGGCGCTTCGCACGCGGACCCCGATTCCATGTATGAGCTCGGTATGTGCTACCGCTGGGGCGACGGCGGCGTGTGGGCCGACCCCGATACGGCGCTCATGTGGCTGAAAAAGGCCGCCGACGCCGGGCACGCCGGGGCTGCGGAGGTCGTTTCCGCTTTCAGCGGCGCGCCGATGATGCTTCTGATGTCCGCCGTGAGCGGGATCGACCCGTTTACCGGCGCGCGCGGGGACTTTGTGAAATGGTATAAAAGCCGCGAGCTGACGCTGGGGTTTTACCGAAAGGCCTGCGAGGGGGACGCGGAAGCGCAGTATGAGCTGGCGCGGCAGCTCGAAAACCTGCGCCACGTCGGCCCCTTCCGCGGGGATATCCGGGAGAGCATCCGCTGGTATACCGCCGCCGCCCGGAACGGCGTGAGCGACGCCGCGTTCAACCTCGCGATGATCTATCGCAGCGGCAAAGCGCTCGACGGGCCTGACCCCGAGGCGGCCCTGAAATGGATGCGGCTTGCCGCCGCGCTCGGCGACCGGGAGGCGGCGTCGCTGACAAAACAGTGGAGGGAAGAATAAAAAAGGAGGACGGCGTGATGAAAGGAAAACGGATACGGTTCGCGGTCGCGGCGGCGCTGCTGGTCGCGGCAGTTCTGCTCGCGCTCGATATGATCCTGATGCCCGATCAGCGGCTCTGGCCCTTCGCCGCGGCGGCCGCCGCGTTCGCGGCCGGGCTGGCGGCTGCCGGCAGGATCCTGAACGGAAAGAAGGCGGCCCCCGCCGTAGAAGCGAAAAAGACCGCTCCGCCTGCCGGAGCGGCCCCGCAGGCGGCGGGCCGGCCGGCGGCGAAGCCGGCTGCCGCGGCCCCCGCCCCCGCCGCCGGGGATGCGGCGCCCCGCCCGCGGCACTTCCCGGACCCGATGGAGATCGCCGAACGGAAGTACGGGACCGCCGTGCTTGAGGCGCTCGCGGCGGAAGACCGGCGGGAGGCCGCCGCGCGAAGGGAAAAGCTGGATCTCGGCCCCGCCGACGTGATCGGTATCGACGGCTGGACCGTGCGCGTTCAGACCGCGCCCGTGCTCTTTTCCCCCGAGCTTTATATGCGGCAGACGGAGGCGACCGCCGTGCCGGCCTCCGCCGAAGACGCGCCGGCGCTGCGCCTTGTCGCGGACGGGAAGGAGCTCGCCGTTTACCGGATCGAGCCCGCGCCGGGGGAGAGCTTCAAGGGGAAATTCTTCCACATGAGCGCCCGTATCTATATGCAGGGGGACCGGCAGCATCCGGCGGCCATGGCCCCCTGCATCCAGATCGACGGCTTCTTTTCGGATTCTGCCGACCCCGCCGCGCGGATGGGGTCCGCCCCCGCGTACCGGATGGAGGCCGTATTCGCCGGCGGCAGGATCGCCGCCGTGCGCCGTGAGATGCTCAGGGGCATGGATCTGGTTCAGAAAGGGCTTCGCTACCCCGGGATCATCACCCCCGGCAACGTGCGGTATATCGGGCTTTGCCCCGACTGCGGCAAGAGCTTCGCCTTCCGTTCGTACAACTTCCCGATGATGCAGGAATACCCGGCGTATTCGGACGACGGCATGGACGTCTGCGGGATCCCGCGCGGGTTCCCCGGCGCGCCGGAGCGGGCCGTTGAGATCGGCGGCAGACGCTTCTGGAGCTACAACGCGTTCCGCTGCCCGCGCTGCGGCGCGCCCTACGTCGATTATCATACGTATCCGCAGCTTATGGGCGACGGCGTTTACGCGCTGGTGCATCTCGGCCGCGAGGTCGTGCGGTTCCCGGAGGACGCGAAACAAAAAATGTATGATTCTATTACGGCAAGGAGGAAGCCTTGATGAGATGCGGCAAATGCGGAAATACGGTCGGTTCCAATATGCGGTTCTGCCCGAACTGCGGGGCGGTCGCCTCCGTTTCGAAAGATCCCGGGGTGAAGGATCCCGGGGTGAAGGATCCCGGCGTGCTGAAGGATCCCGGGCGTATCCGGAAAAATCCTTCTCCCCCTGCGCCGAAACCGGCGAAGTCCGCCGCGGGTCTCTCCAGGATCCTGGCGCCCGCCGCGGCCGCCGTTGTGCTGATCGGCCTCGTCGTCGCGGGCGTGATCTTTCTGCCGAAGCTCGGCGTTGGCGGGGCGGACCGGAACAATGCGTTCGCCGCCGAGGCGAAGGAGACGAAAAACGATACGGATGAAGACTACGCGCTGCAGGTGCTCTCCGCCGTGCATCAGACGCTCTTTGATACCTCGAGCGCGACGGTGCGGATCTCGGAGCAGGGCGATACGGTCGTATCCGGCAAGATCGTCTTCGGCAGGGATCTGCCCGGCTCCTCCTTTTACGGGGAGCTCTGGAACGGGGAGGACGGCGCGATCCTCTATCGGGACGGCGAGGCCCGCTTTACGGACGGCTATTCCGAAAACCTGCGCGTGCGCGTGGCGGATATCCTGAACGGCGGACAGTCGGTCATCGATCTTCTGCGAAACGCGCTGCAGGCATGGTTCGGGAGCGTCTCTTCCGAGACGGCGGAAGGGGCGCGGGCGCTTTTGGACGACGCGAATGCCGTTCTGGATTCGGTCGATTCCTACGTTTTTTCGCTCGTGAAGAACAACCGCCTCAATTTTGACGCGCTCTCGGATATCTACCGGCTCGCGGCGGCAGATCTTCTGCGCATGGGCCGTTTTCAGCTCACCGGGGTGGATGGGGAGATCGACGCCGAAAGCTTTTCGGATATCTACAGAGAGGCCGCGCGCTTCATCGCCTCCGGCGCCGGGCGCTCCTATACCGTGCAGAAGCTCTCCGGCGGGAAGAAGAACGCTTCCTATTCCGTTACGGTGGACGTCGGCCAATTGCTTCAGGCGCTGATCGATTTCGCCCGGACCAGCGAGCTCTTCGCCGATATCGTGGGGCAGGATACGCTGAACGACGTGCTCGGCGAGGTCATGGATTCGTTCGATCCCTCTTACTACGATCCCTTCCGCTTTTCCGTGGACGTGACGGACGGCCGGATCTCCCGCTTTGCCTGCGACGAATTCACCGTTTCCGTATCCGATTTTGACGAAACGGAGATCACGGACTACGAATCTGCCGCGATGGACAGATACACGGCCGGGATCGAAGAATACACGATCGGGTCGTCCGGCTTCCTGATCGATCTCCTGAATGAGTTGTTCTTCTGATATGCGTTTTCTCTTCAAGCGACGCAAGCCATACCCATCCGCCTGCGCGCTCGGCGCTCTGCTGCTGTGCGCGCAGGCTTTTTTGCGCCGGCGGGCGGCGTTCTCACCTTTCGTCCGGGCGTTCTCTTCGGGCTGAGGACGGTCGGCGGCTCCCTGCGCCGCCGCCAAAAACCGGTACGGCCGCATGCGGAAAGCCTACGGCGCCTGCGGCCGGCGGCTGTCCGCGATCCTCGGGCAGCCTTTTTACCGTGGCGGCAGCTCCGCCGAAGCGTTTGCGGCAAAAAAGCGGTCGGCAGACTCCGGACGCGCGACGCGCGGCGGAGCAGTTCCTGCTCGCGCGGGCGCTCTACCGCGAAAGCCGCGTGATCGTGCTCGACGAAGCGACCTCGCTGCTCGACCCGGCCGGCGAAGCGGCGGTGTTCCGGCGCCTCAAACAGATCGCCGCCGTGCGCAGCGTGATCGTGATCTCGCACCGCGCCGCGGCTGCGGCTTACGCCGACGCGGCGGTGCAGGTCCCCGATCTTACGGAAAAAAATGAAAACAGGGCGTAACGGATCCCTGTTTTTTATCATTAATATACGTCATTGTCGACAATTTTTGAAAGAGAGAGGGAACGTATGAAAACACGAACAAGAACTCTGTTCGCCGCGCTGCTTTCGGCGCTGATGATCCTCGGCGCGCTGCAGACGGCGGCGCCCGCGGCGGCGTTCGCGGCGGACGGCACCGTGGAAACGCTGATCGTGGAGCTCGAGGACTCGCCAGCAGCCCCGGGGGCCGCGCGGGCGGTAAAAAGCCGCCTGCTGGCGAAGCAGCAGAGCGTAAAAGCGCGGATCCGCAAAAGCGTCGCGGCGGATCTTCGCGGCGGATACCGCTTTACGCAGCTCCTGAACGGCTTTACCGTGCGCGCCTCGGTGAAGGACGCTGACGCCATCCGCGCCATGGAGGGCGTGAAGAACGTATACGTATCAAAGACCCGCCCCGCCGAAAAAACGGAGCCGGCCTCCGTTCTGCCGACGGACGCGTCTCTTGCCGCGACTGAGATCGGGGATCTGCACGCCGCCGGGTATAAGGGCGAAGGGCAGGTGATCGCCGTGATCGATTCGGGCTTCGATCTATCCAATTCCTTTTTGACCGCGCCGCCCGACGACGCGGCGAAAATGCGTTTTAGATCCGCCGCCGCCGTACAGGCGCGGATGGACGCGGGCGATATGAACGCGGACGTAAGCGCGGCGGAGGCCTGGCACGGCGCGAAGGCCGTATTCGCGTGGAACTACGTGACCGGCGACGCGGACGTGTTCGTGGACGCCGGTAACGCCAACCACGGCACGCACGTGGCGGGGATCGCCGGCGGCAAAAACGGAAAACTGGAAGACGGCTCCGCGTTCAACGGGATGGCGCCGGAGGCGCAGCTGCTGCTGATGGCGAACGGGAGAGGCGATATATATACGGACGACGCCGCCAGCCTTGCCGCGCTGGAAGACGCCGTGATCCTCGGGGCCGACGTCATCAATATGAGCTGGGGGTTGGATTACGCGGAGAACGACGTCTTTGACTCTGTATTCCGGAACGCGGACGAAGCCGGCGTTCTGCTGATCAATGCCGCCGGAAACGCCGGACGCGCGTTCACCGCGCCGGATCACGCCGATTACGGCACGACCGGTTCGCCGGGGGGCAGCGCCGGCGCGTTCAACGTGGCGAACGCCGCGGTCTCTCCGAATCTTCAATCGTTTTTGGTCTTGGAAGCAAACGGAGAGCGGCTTGAAATGGCAGACGGTTCCGATGATTCCCTGTGGGAAGCGCTGGCCCGTATGGGAGATCTGCCGTACGTGTACTGCGGCGGCAGAAAGGACGCGGACGTGCGGGGCAAGGCCGCCGTTTTTCCGCTGAACGCGGATCTGGAGCTTGCCGAAAAGGCAAGCCGGGAGGCGGCCGTCTCCCTGTTTCTCGAGCCGCCGAAAGATCGGGGATTGACGCAGGACGATCAGGATTGGTGCGCCGCGTTTGAAGACCTGTTCCTGCGCAATGGGGACGGCGATTTCAGACTGCTCTATATCCCCGGCGAGTGGGGAAGCGCGAATCTGAAAAAAGACGGCGTTCTGCGGTTTTCGCTGGATCCCTTTGCCGGCGACGCGCAGATCCTGATGAACGCCTCTTCTTCCTGGGGCGTCGGCAGATCGCTGGATCTTGTCCCGGACGTCGCGACGCCGGGAACGGAGATCTGGTCCTCCGTACCGGCAGACGAAGAGGATCCGGCGATCTACGGTCCACTGTCCGGCACTTCTATGGCCGCGCCGTGTATGACGGGCGCGGCGGCGGTCATCCGGCAGTATCTGATCGAAAACTCCGCCGCTTTCGCGGAAAAGAGCCCGGCCGCGCAGGCGAAGGAGATCCGGGAGCGGGTGCAGTCGACCGCCGATATCCTGTATCAGCCCATTGAGAACGAGGGCGTCCGCGAGAACAGCGTGCCGTATTCCCCGCGCGTGCAGGGCGCCGGTTTTCTGCAGGCGCTGAACGCCGTGACCACACCGGTGACGCTCAGAAAAGAGCCCGGCGAAGCCAAGATCGCGCTGGGAGAGATCGGCGGCGCGTTCACCGTGTCGTTTACGGCTGAGAATCTTTCGGACCGCGACGTGACCTATGATACGGTCGGGCTTGCGCTTTTCACCGTGCAGTACGATACGGCGCGGTGGGGGGACGCGGAGAACGTCTGGCAGTGTTCCGTGAACGATGCGGATTTCCGGCATTCGGTATCGGTCAGTCTGCCCTGCGCCTTGACCGGAATGCCCGAACGGGTGACGGTCCACGCTTCCGGCGAGACGCAGATCGTCTTTGCCGTAACGCCGGACGCCGACGCGGTGCGGGCGCTGCAGAAGACCTATTCCAACGGCTTCTTCGTCGACGGGTTTGTGATCCTTTCGCAGTCACAGGGAACGGATCCCGCGCTCAGCATCCCGTTCACCGGCTTTTACGGCGACTGGTCCGCTCTGCCCGTGCTGGACGCGGACGCGCCGGAGGGATGTGACTGCCGGCTGCTCTCTTCCGATACGGATCTGAACGGCTATCTTCTTGCCCCCGGGAAATTCAATACTCTGATCGAGGACGTGGAACCGGGCCGGAATCCGTTCAGGGATCTTTTGAACCCGGGGGAGCCCCTGTATCCGGAGGATCCCGAAGCGCACGATCTTGAAGAGGGCGTCGACGATCCCGCGTACCCGGAGGATCCGGACGGTCCCGCATATCCGGAGGATCCGGACGGTCCCGCGTACCCGGAGGATCCGGACGATCCCGCATATCCGGAGGATCCGGACGGTCCCGCGTATCCCGAGGACCCCGAAGCCCCGGCGGATCCGTACGAAGATCCGCGCCTTGTCGGCTTCGATCCCGAGGGCGTTTACGACGATCCGGCCTTCGCCGGTATTTCCCCGAACGGCGACGGCATGAGCGATTCTCTGCGCGTACAGCTGTATCCGCTCCGTTCGGCGGCGTGGTCGCGTCTGACGGTCCTCGACGCCGACGGCGGGACGCCCGCCGGGATAAGACCGGAAAAACTCTGCTGGGTCAACGTGGATTACCCGGAGACCGTCTCTCCCGCGGAAAAGTACGCTTACGGCGGCAGCGCCGCGCTGACGCGTTTGTGGCCCAACGTATTCCAGCTTGCGACCGCGTTCGACGGTTCCGCCGATGACGCGATGGACGAGATCAACGCCGGGACGCTTGCGCCCGGGCTGCCTGAGGGCAGATATATCCTGCGCGTCGAAGCGCGCTTTGACGAGGACGCGAAGCGGACGGATACGGTCGATCTGCCGTTCTACGTGGACGTGACCGCCCCGTCGGTGGATGCCGCCGTCGTGCGGGAGGACGGAAAGATTTTTGTGGACGCGACGGTCTCAGACGCGTTCCACGTCGCCGCGGTCGGCATATTCGATGCCGATCTGGGGGAATATCTGCTTATGCACCCCGCAGCGGGCTTAGCCGCCGACTCCTTCCGCTTTGACGTGACGGATCTCATCCCCGGCGCGTGGGAGATCCGCGCGATCGATTACGCCGGAAACGAGACCGCCGAGCCGCTTTCGATCTACAGCGTGACGGAGATCCACGGGGTCGCCCACACCTTCAGCCGCGCGATCGGCAGACCGGCGGCGTATATGGTGAACGGCGCCGATCCCGAGGGGTCGCTGACAAAGCTCACGGTGGACGACGTGACGCCGGACCCGAAATACTGGGATATCAGCGTGAACGCGCTGCATATCGATCCCGCCGCGTTCGACGGGCTGGAAGACGGCGATCACACGCTGCGGTTCTGGTTCGGCGACACGGTGGTAGAGGAGCCCCTGCGCCTGACCTCCGCGCCCTATGAGCGGGGCGACGTGGATTACGACGGCGCCGTTACCGCCGCGGACGCGCGGCTCGCGCTGCGCGCCGCCGTGGGACTCGAATGGATGACGCCGGGCTCTCTCGTGTTTGACGTCTCCGATATGGACGGCGACGATTCCGTTTCGGCGGCGGACGCGCGGCTGATCCTGAGAAAAGCCGTGGGGCTGAAATAAAAAAAGCGCGGGCCTGTCGGTCGGTTTTTCGATGCGACGGGCCCGCGCGCCGCGCCATATGACCGGCGAAGGCGGACCCGGCCATGAAAATACCGTTTTTTACGAAATTTCTCTTGCAAAATCGGACCGGTGCTTGTATAATAGGAAAGGTTATATTCCAAGGAAACCTGAAAAGCAAAAAAACGGAGGAACGAACATGAGCAAAAAATTTGTTTATTTGTTCACCGAGGGCAACGCGAACATGCGCGAGCTTCTCGGCGGCAAGGGCGCGAACCTTGCCGAGATGACCAACATCGGTCTGCCGGTGCCCCAGGGCTTTACCATCACCACCGAAGCCTGCACCCAGTACTATGAGGACGGCCGCCAGATCAACCCCGAGATCCAGGCCGAGATCATGGAGTACATCGCCAAGATGGAAGAGATCACCGGCAAAAAGTTCGGCGATATCGAGAATCCGCTTCTCGTTTCCGTGCGTTCCGGCGCCCGCGCCTCGATGCCCGGCATGATGGAC